>JBDNHS010000312.1:0-3468 GCA_041688685.1 Kapaibacterium sp. (SeqCode) | reverse complement strand
GATATAGATGATGAAGATTATGAAGATTATGAAGATATTTCCGATGCGGGTTCTGTAGATTCTAATATATCATATTATTATCCTAATACAGTACTTGAAGATGTAAATTTGTCAGATGAACACAAATCCCATTTGAAAAAAAAACTAGAGAATGTAATAATAAAAAAAGAAAAAAAAAATATCAAATTGTTAGCTAATAAATGTGGTAAAATTCATAAATATGTAAATTTGGATTTAAATATTAACTTAATCGGTTCTTCACAAATTGTCTTGAACAAACAAACAATTTTTGACCAATGTGCTAAAATGATTGTTGATGAAAATGTAAAACTTTATATAACATTTAATGAATACAATTATTATTATAATACACAAATGGAATATGATGCATTTAAAAAGTTCTGTAATGGTGCAGATTGTAAATTTGTATCACTTCCAGTAAAAGATTGGGAAGCACCTAGCCCAATGCAATTAGTGGAATTATGGACTGAATTGGACAATTTTGAAAAAACTAAAACAGAGATAGGTATGGGTAAACATAAATATAATGTATTGATGCATTGTACGGCAGGACACGGAAGAACAGGATTTATGATAATGAGTTATATTTGGTTAAAAAAAGCTCAACAAGATGAAAAATATTCGCCAAATTTATTATTTAACAATATAGTTATTTACTATAAACTAAAGGATGAATTAGAAAAAAGTAATAAATTAGAGGAAGAACAAACAGAATTAAAAAATAAATATTATAAAAACATTAAAAAAATATTAAAGAATAATGAACCTATGTTAACGATAAATTCCCAGATTGAATATTATTATGATATTATTGATAAACTAGAAAAAACTGCAGAAACAAATGAATCCATAAAAAATGAAAAAAATGAAATTTATAATTTCATATTAGATTCCGACACTATATATTTTTTAAAAGGTGAAATTAATAATTATAGTGCAGATGCAAACGAAGAAATTTTTGATGAAACAAGAGAAGAATTGTTAATTACAAGATTAAAAACATGTTATAAAGCATTCAATATATACACAAATCCACCAATAAAAGTAGATGTTGTAAACTTTCCAAAAATGACAGACATAAATAAATTGTTTAATGAAAAAATTTCACTAAAATATGAAGAAATTAAAAATTTTGTAATGGGCATTTTAGATGAAATAAATCACCCACCTATAAACAAAAAAGTTCCAAAATTCGGACAATTTTACACTAAAATTAATAATGTAAATTATCTCAAAATTAACTCAAATAACACTATAGATAAATTACAAGGCTCTAATGTTATAAATGCATTTTTATTCGGTGGTAGTGCATTTTGGATATATAAAGAATTATTTGATAGTATAAATTATAAGACTGACTGGGAATTGGCAAAAACACATGACTGGGATATTCTAATTAATGTAAGTGAATTGGATGCAAATATCACTTGTTATTACAGAAACGAAATATTCAATTATGTAAACATGTTGTATCATGCATTGAATACTAATGATTATTTTGATTCATTTGAAGATATTACTTTAGCCAATGAATCAAAATATGAAGAAGAGGAAACTATAATATACACACACGAATTCAATAAATTAAATGTTACGTTTAAACAAACTAAAAAAACATTACATTTTAGAATTAATTCCGCACTTAAAATGAATGGAGTAATCTATGTAGATCATATAATTTCAATTATTGTTAATGTAAGCAGAGAAACAATGGGAATAAACATAATAGAAACGCTTAATTGTAAAAAATATTATGTGATTTCACTGGAAAATTTAGTACATTCGACATTAGATTCTTTAATTGAAAGAAGTAAATCTAATAAAATAATGTATAAGTGTAGACAAGATTATTTAAGATTAAAATATATTTATTATATATATTTATTACTTAATAAAGATGACGAAAAAATGTTTAATTTAGATAAAGAAATACAATTATTTACAAAGGTAGATGATGAATTATATGAATGTAGTAAAGATATGAAAGATGAAGAATTTGATATTTTAATTTCTGATGATAAACAAGTTCATTCAGATTTAAGACATAAAAAGTTAGGTTCATTATTGAAAACAACAAATAATCAATCAATGCCTGATATAATACAAAAATATCATGTTAAATATATTAAATATAAGAATAAATATTTAGCACTGAAACATAATTCATAAAATGATATATTTCATTATAATATTTAATTTATTTTATCAAAGTTCTATTGTTATAGAGTTCTTCTTTAAGTTTTTGCATTGTTATTTCTTGCAATCCGAGACGTTTATTTTCATAGTGAGTTAATTTTCGCTGTCCTTCTAAATCCAAATCATCATTATCTGATTCATCATTTATTTCATCTTTATTCTTTAATAAAGGTGTTATATCATCATTATTAATTAATTTTACGGATATATCATTTATTTTAATTTTACTTAAAATATCATCATTCTTTTTAGTATTTGAATCCTCTATATAAGTATAACACATATTAGTTATATGTTCATTTAATACATTTAAAATATCATTTTTAACATTTTTAAACTTTTTACTTATAAATTTCTTACCGTTATGTATTTTAACAATTTCTCTTGATAAATCGCTCATTAAAATGTTAAAATTCTCTGGATAGTTTGGATTAAAATTTAAATATTTTAACATATTTGAGAAGATATTACCTCCTGTAGACTTTAAATAAATACTCATCATCTCAATTAAATTACATTTTGATATATCTTCTTTACCAAATTGAACTATATTAATAGTATTACCAGTACTAATAGTACCATTATTAACTAAGCCATTATTTATAACATTGCTATTTTTTGTACTATTATCAATAATATTATTTATATTATTTATAGTATTAGGAATTGATTGTTTAATTAAATTATTCTCTTTAATATACTGTTTATAATCTTCTAACATTTCAATAAGTTTACTATTATCTTCTAATAATTTTTCGTATTTATCACTTGAAATAATAATTGTATTATTAAATTTAGACTTTATAACGTCTACATTATCAAAATGTTTCTTATTTTTACAAAATTTTTCAATATGTCTTTTTAGATTATCAGACCTATTAAATAAATTATCACAATAATCGCAAGTATATATTACGTCTGTATTTTTATTATTTTTAATTTGAGAGGGATTTTGTGAGGAAAATGAGGGACTTTGTGAGGAAAATGAGGGATTTTGTGAGGAAAATGAGGGAATTTGTGAGGGAATTTTATTCTTGTTGTCGATTATACTTTTTTCTATAGTTTTAGTTATAGGTAAATTAATAGTTTCTTTACATGGTTTCTTTTTTTTTTCAGTATGATTTATAAAATTAATTTTTTGTTTAAAATCTTTATTGCAATCAGGACAGACGTATTTAGACATTAAATTTATTATTTATATATTATATTTATATATTATTTTTTAATTAATTAATTAATTAATTAATTAAT
>JBDNHS010000311.1:0-5254 GCA_041688685.1 Kapaibacterium sp. (SeqCode) | reverse complement strand
ACAAACAAAGTTGAGAAAAATAAGAAAAATATCTTAAATAAAAATATGTATTGGTTCATTTTATTACCTATTAACTTTTATTGTACCATTAATATAAATTGGAAATGGTATTCCTTTAGAAGGATATGGTAAAAACCCATTAATATTCCAATTTGCTACTAATTTTTCAGAAGCGTAAGTTGCAATATTTCTAAAATTAAAACCTTGATCTTCTTTCCACCCAAAAATACGTGCATCCCCTACAATCTATTTCTCTGGGTCTATACTCGTGAATATCCCTACTTCATTTTCGTATTTACGGACGCCGTGATCTGCCAGATTACTTTCCTTGTCCATTTCCTTGCCGATATATTTTGTTCAAAAAAAATTAACCATTCATTATATCTTCAAAAGAATTTGATGTTTTTATTAAATTTAACCAATATTCTCTATGTTCTTTTTCTTCAATAAAATTCTTTTGGTCTTCTCCAACTAAATTATCATATTCATAAGGCATATTTTTTATATTCTCATACATTAAATTTTGAAAATCTTTGATTTGCATTTTTTTATCAAGTTTGTCAAATATTAACTCATATTTATCAGTAAAAATATACAGTCTCAGTATTCTTTTAAGAAAAGGTATTTTTGTAAACGATATAAATTTATAAATGTCTCCATTTGAATCAACAAATTGAGTATCTAATGATAATTGCAATTCTTTTTCGCTTTGGAAATTAAAACTGGCTGTATTATCTTTTATATAATCATCATCAGTTTTATTATTTTCCCAAATATTAATAGAGATATTAGTTATAGGAAATTTCATAATTATTAAAAATTAAAAAAATGTAAATAAAATTACAATATTTATAATTATTGCAATATAAATATATGTTACTGAATACTTATTCCATTTATGTTTTATAAATTGTTTGGAATTCTTTTTGATCCAACTTTCTAAATACATAGTGTAAATCATAAATAACAAGTATATACTAACGCTAAACATCTCAATTTCACCTACACTATAATGAATTAGCCCTGAATTATTTGCCAATATTAATATAGTTATTGTTGGCAATACAAACAAAGTATCAAAAATAATAATAGCATAAGTTTCGGGTGTAACTAAAGAACTACTGCTACGCCATCTATTTATTAACCTATATAGAAAGTAACCAAAAAAAGAATTTATTTTATTCATTTTCACCTCTGCTTTCACCTCTTAAAATTACTTAGCAAGTCCAATGTTGCGATTCTATATGCTTCTGCCATAGTTGGGAAATTCATTATGTTTTCTATAAAAATTGTCGCTTTATTGTTATTCAAAATCGCCATCTCGCCAATGTGTATTAGATTCGACGCGTCTTCTCCGATGATATGAACACCCAAAATATTCATTTCCTCATCGGTGATTATTTTCAGCAAACCTGCGTTTATACCAGATATTTGAGCTCTCGCTACTTCATCAAAAAATGCTCTTCCGATATATATTTTTTGATAATTTGAGTTAGCTTGTTCTTCCGTTAGTCCAATGCTCGCTAATTCTGGAATTGCATAAATTCCTATAGGTAAATCTTTGAATTTTTTGGCAATATGTAAGCCCAAAGAATGACTTACTGCTAATCTTCCTTGTTCCATTGAGGTAGATGCCAAAGCTGGAAAACCAATTACATCGCCCACAGCATAAATATTATCTATATTAGTTTTATAGTTATCATCAACTTTTATAAGATTTCTGTCTGTAATTTCTATATTTATATTTTGCAATTTTAGTTTATCCAAATTCGCCACTCTTCCCAAAGCAAATAGTACCTTTTGGGCAGATAAAGTTTCTCTGATTTTATGCTCATCATTACTTTCGATTTCGATTTTTACCTCTGAAACTCCGTCCCAAACGACAGATTTATACACCGAGTTGCCCCTAAATTCACCGCCGTAGGATTCTAATTCTTCGATATATATATCGGTTAATTCTTTATCCATAAAGGAGAGAGGTCTGTCATACTTCTCCAAAATAGTAACTTTTGTACCTAATAAAGCAAAAGTGGACGCATATTCACAGGCAATTACACCTGAACCCAAAATTAATAAAGATTGTGGTATATAGATTAAGTTGAGTATAGAATCACTATCCAAAATATGCTCGTGGTCAACATAAATATCTTCTGGCACTCTGGGCGATGAGCCACTTGCAATAACAATAAATTTTGCTCTTAATACAATTTTGGAGCCGTCCATTTTGTATATTTGAATATGATTTCTGTCGATAAATGACGCTCTACCGTGGAATATTTCAATGTTATTTTTATGTAGTTGTTTTCTAATTAATTCATTATGTGCAGATAGTACATCGTCCAACCTCGATAATAAAGTTTGTACCTCCAAGTCTTCTCGCATTTTGAAGTCAAATAAATTGCAGAATTTTTTGAGTTTATTTATCGCAAGCGCAGCTTCTCTGAGCGTTTTGGACGGTATTGTACCGTAATAAACACAATGCCCGCCGACATTAATTTCTTTGTCGATTATGGCTACAGTTTTGCCAGCATTTGCTGCTTGAATTGCGGAATTTTGCCCACCGGGTCCGCTTCCAATTATAACGTAATCAAATTCATAGTCAAATGCCACTTCAGATTTAAATTCGGTTTCTAATTCAGATATTATTTCCATTAAACTACCATAGAATTAAGTGTTTGGATTACAGTATCATTTTCGGCAATTAAGTCTTCAACCTCATCTCTATAATAATTCAAACCAGCCCATTGTGGTAATGTAATGATTGTCTCCATCGGATTTGCATTATTAGTAGAGTTAGTAGAGTTATGATTTTTTTTATCATTAGATTTGTGTAATTCCAAACTATAATGAGCTAATTGATGAGCCAAATATACGATAGTAGCTTCTTTTTTGTATTCGACACATTCATCTAAATTATTATAATTACAGGTAATACTACTAACCAATTTGGGCAAATTCCACTCAGCCATTACTTTTTTGGATAAAATCAAATGATATTCATTTAATAGAGAATTCATTTCATCTTCGTTATACTCTATATTATTTAGTATTTTAGATAATGAATTTAGTAAAATAGGTTTGCCAATTTCGTGTAATAATCCACCGATAAAAGTGGCTTCAACGTTGTATTTTTTGTGGAATGAAACTCTCTTCGCCCAAAGCCCTGTAAGTAGTGAAAATCGCCAAAGATAAACCATTTCATTTTTGAAGATTTTGGAATTAAAAATACCTAATTGTAAAGATATAGATATAATAATTTCGGATAATAATTTGAAGCCCAATCTCGAAATTGCTTGATTTATAGATACAATTTCTGTTGGAGGTGCGAAAGCTGCAGAATTGGCTATTCTAAGTATATGTGTTGCAATTGCTTGGTCTTGCTGTATAATTGCAGAAATATCATTTAGAGAGCTATTTGGATTATTAATTAAATTAATAACTTTGAATGAAACCTCTGGCAACATAGGTAATTTCAGGTTATCAGAATTAAGTAACTTCTCAAATTCTAATTTTAAGTCTAATTTCGTATCTAAGTTCTTTTCTAATTTTATTTCAGTATTTGAATTCATTAAATGTTAATATTTTATATATATAAATCAACTAATACAAACTTAGCAATTTATTAAATAATATTTGTAAAATAAATTATTTATAAAAATAATGTAGAAATAATGTAAAATAGTATGGAATGAAGGGTGGAAAATTTATAGTAGATTTATATAGATTTTGAATATGTATCAAACGGAGGGTTAGGGTGGGGTTCTCTCAAATCTTTCCACTTTTTTTCTTTTAAATGTAGAGACGACCGGCGGGTCGTCTTCCTAAAATTCTTTATTTTTAAACCTGCCTAGGGTCGGGTCGTGAAAATTTATTTTAACGGGGTGAGGTCTCAAAACCATTTATTATCCACTAGCTATTAAGCTTCAATATTCACACTCTTTTCTTAAATTCCCCTTTATGGAGGGGTGGCAGACGCAGTCTGACGGGGTGGTCTCTTTATTTTCTTATCCCCTCACTAAATCTATGTTTTGGGAAGGGTTAGAGTGGGGTTCTCTTAAATCTTTTCTTCTTTCGTGGTTAACTCCCAACTTGCCCTTAGATTCAACCAATTATTTACTATATTCTTTATTGAAAAAAACAGCCAGAAAAAATATTATTCTAAAAAAAATAAAAATATAAAAATAAATTTGGAATATTCTAAAAATAATATTATATTTGTGATGTATTATAAAGCCCAATAACGGAGATTTATATGACGCAACCCCATAATAATCCAAAAGCTAATTGCATTTAATGCAATTTACACAATTTGCGTGCCTTATTACTTAGTAGTAATCAACAAAACACAATCTAAAAACTAAATCTTATACAGAAGCTTCGTAGTTACGAACATTTAGTATAAATTATTACCATAAAAATAATTTACTTGATGTTAAACTAGAATTTGCACTACAATTTTAATATATACACACTCATATTATGATTTAACTATTTATTTTGGAGTTCAAAATGAAAACAACATCATTGCGAAAAATCGCAAAAAAAATCGTAAACTATACAGTTAATTACAACAAAATGAATGTAATTTTATTAATTATTATAAATATGAGTATTTATTTTCTAAACATCCAATTATTATTAGCAGTGCCAAGGGATTTAGAAATAAAGGATAAAATGATGGACTTGAATGTAGAATATGTGAGTCCAAAACCTACTGACGTGGATTTGGTAAACTTACAAAACAAAAGGTACAAAGATAAACCTTTAATATTATATAGATTAGATAATGATATTAAAACTGCTGCAGAAGTTATCTACGAAAAAGAAAATTTGTATCAATGCAAAAGATTCAAAAATGTAAAATGGGAAATATACAAAAGAAGGTGGTATAGAGAGATTTATAAGTCTGATCCGTTAGATATACTTATGCCAGAAGATCCAATTAGACAACCCAAATACGACAATGTCGATATTCGCTACTTATTATAAATAATACTAAAAACCCAACTACATATTTATTAGATTTGTGGTTGGGTTTAATTTTTAAATAGTAAATAATAATTTATGATATTCTAAAAAATCATACTTAATGATAAAATGGCTATCAATTCGTTTTCAGACATATTACCTGAAATAATCAAGCTAGGATTAGATATTTTTCTCCCATAATCATCACATTTATAAATTTTATCACCTGAAATAATCAAGCTAGGATTAGATATTTTTCTCCCATAATCATCACATTTATAAATTT
>JBDNHS010000038.1:0-6275 GCA_041688685.1 Kapaibacterium sp. (SeqCode) | reverse complement strand
TTTTTTTTAAATTATTATTTAGTTATTTTGTAAAAATTAAATTTATGAAACTAAGTATAATAATTATTACTTTTAATGAAGAAGTAAACATTAAAAGAACTTTAGAAAGTGTACACAAAATAAAATCAAATAATTTAGAACTTGAGATTATAGTTATCGATTCAGGTTCTAATGATAATACAGAAAATATATGTAAAAATTACACCCAAGATTTTTACTTTAATTCTTGGTCTGGTTATTCGAATCAAAAGAACTTTGGTCTATCCAAATCGACTGGTGAATGGATTTTGTTTTTAGATGCAGACGAAGAATTGACGGAAAATTTAGCTAAAGAAATTGGTAGTTTATGTTTGGAAAATATTGAAAATACTTGCTATAATATTAAAAGAAAAACGTTTTATTTGGGTAAATTAATGAATTATTCTTGGTATCCAGATATCAAATTAAGATTAGTGAATAAAGTAAATGAGCCATATTGGGAAGGCGATTATGTGCACGAAAGTATCAAGTTTAAATCTACCGAATTAAGTAACAAAACTTTGCAAAATTATTTAATTCACTATTCGTATAAAAACATTACACATCACTTTGAAAAGACTTTGATTTATGCAATATTGTCATCAAAAGATTATTTTCAGAAAGCCAAAAAATTCAGATACAAAAATTTAATAATTAATCCGTTATTTGCATTTATAAAACTGTATATAATTAGAAAAGGGTTTTTAGATGGGTGGCGGGGATTATTAGCTGGATTTAGTACCTCTTATTATACATTTATGAAATATATTTTATTGAAAGAATTAGAAAGCAATAAAAAAAAGTGAAATTAGTAATTTCACTTTTTCTTTTTTTTATCTGATTTTGTTATTTGATTTTTTATAGTAATTTTTAGTTATTTCATAGCATCACGGTAGATAGTTGCACTCCCTGGATCTATATATAAAAGATCATCGAATACTTCTTTGTTATTAGGATAGTCCTTGAATATATCGGCGATTTCTTGTGCTTTGGAGTCAAAGAATGCTTGGAATACAACACTTGGACCTGTCAGCACATCTCTTTTATAAATTGCCATATTATTGATTACATTTTCTAAATTTTTCTTACCTTGCTCTTTGTTAGTAACCATCATATCAAATCCATCAACAAAAAATTCAAAGAAAATTTTTCTCAATTCTTGGCTTCTCAGGTCAGTAAATTCTTTGATTAAATTGAATTTATTAAATTCACCAGGTTGAGTAAAGGTTTGATAACCGGTAACATTTTGTGATGCCCCCATAAGACAAATTTGTTTTGCTAAATCATAGGATTTGCTACCACTTAACTCTTCGTAGGTGTCCATATCAAATCCAATTATTAATAACATATAATAATCAATCAAACTTACAAAGTTATCAAATCTAAGTGGATTAAAAGTCAAGAATCCACCTTGAGAATAATCGAAACTCCATTGTTCGTCAATTAATTTTAGGGTAACAGTTGATGAGTTAGTATTTCCATTAAGGTATCTTTTTGCAATTACTAAAATTTGTCCAGTATAATTTCCGTTTGTACCACCAGACAAAACTATGTTAATTTCAACAGGAATTGGAGGACCTTCCCAATCTAAATCAGTAAATTTTTGATTATTGATATAATTCATCACATCTCTTTCCATAGAATTAATACTAATCATATTATCTTGTGCTAATCTTTCTTTATTCACAATAACATTTGCTAATATTTCTTGAGCATTAGATTGTTGATTTATTCCCAATAAACAAAGTAGCAATAAAATTAAACTATTGTGTTTTTGTTTATTAATTAATTTCAAAATTGTCATTAGTTTTTCCAATTTATTTTCAAAAGTCATTTAAATTAAATGTAATATAATAATAAGTAACTTATAACAAAAAAATAAGTCAAATTTAGTTAATATTTTTATAATTTTTATTTCTTTTTTATACGTTTGTAATTAATTTTTGTTATAAATATATGATTATAAAATTATTTTAAGAAGTTATCCAGGAAGATTAAATCGCAACATTTACAAAAATTGGTTCGGTAATTTTTTTTAAATCAACTGATTTGATTTTAATTATAAATCCACGTTTTCCACCATTTATATAAATAAATTCATTATCAAAAATAGTGGATTCAGCACAAATTTTGAGATTAGATTTGAGTCCAAAAGGACTTGTGCCACCGAAATCGTAACCAGTAAATTTATTTGCTTTTGATTGTTCAGCCGCTGCAAGCGTTTTAAATTTAATTTGTCTTGCTAATTCTTTTGTTGAGACTTCTTTATCTCCATGCATCAAACAAACTATAAGACTTTTGTCGTCTGCTTCGAGTACGATAGTTTTAATCACTAAATGGATATCTACATTCAATTCAATAGCGGTTTGTTTGGCACCACCTTTTTCGACATAATCATAGATAAAAGGCTCAAAATCAACTTTATTTTGTTTGAGTTGTCGAATTGCCATAGTAATCGGATATGTTTCCTTTTTCACATAAATTAGAATTCTGTTTTTTAATGTTGAGTAAATTTATTTACTAAAATATCCTTTAAAAAAATGCACTCTTCCAAATACCTTTTGCATAACGTGCTATTTTATTTTGTCTTAAATCAATTTCATTAGGTGAAAATTTTTCATAATTAGAAAATTCATTACTGAGTTTATAGCTTGAGGTTTTGTATTTAATCAATTTTTCAAGAAATGGCATATTATTATCTAATTTATTATTTATGCTTGATTCTAATAAAGCATAATTGCCTAAACGATAAATATAATCTTCTTGAATTTCAACTGGAAAACTATCATACCAAATACTACCAGGGTTTTCGGGTAATATATGTTCAATTGTTGCTACAGCTTCTTCTGGTTGATAATCTTTTTTGGCAATTTGATTTTCAATTTTTACAAGAATATATTTTACTAATTCTTTTTTTCGTCTGGTATTTATACTTAAGGTTGAGAATACTTGTTCAAAATTATCATCAATAACGTAAATAGACTTTAAAGCAAATATAACATCTTTGGCATTTGTAATATTTTTATTATTTAAATCGTTTGCAACTTTACTGAATAATCTTTCCGCTTCGTTTGGATTTAAACCACAAATATTATACCTAAACATTAATATACCTAATTCTCTAAGAAGAATTTTAAACTCTAATCTTGGTAAGTTTATAATTGCACTAAGCATCAAAGAATAACAGGTACTTACATTAAGTAATTCAATAAGTTTTAATGACACTTTCTCTTCTTTATCCCACATTTCATCATTTGGATTATGAAATGCAATATAATAATTACTTACTTCCTCAAGTTCATCTAAAAAATCAAATGCTTTTTCTGGTGTTTTAATTTCTCTCTTTATTGCTTTGAATAAAGTAGGTTGCCTTTCTAATTTATATTTACTATTCCATTTATTTCTAATGAAAGTTGTTAAATCATTTGCTTGTATGGTATTTGTTAAATTCTGCCATCTTCTCTCAGCTTCCTCCAGATCTAAATCACCCAATTGATGAGTAAGCTTAAATAAATAATTTTTCAATAAATCTGCAGTAGATAATTTTACCCCACGAGCATTCAAAGTTTCAAATACTTTAAAAGCATCTAAATCATTATTTACAATTATTTGAGTAAATACAATTCCATTCCCTACAGTTTTTTCCAAGAAATTAGCTAATTCAGCACCAGATTTATTGTTATTAAATTTTTCTTGTAGTTTTTTTAGAAAATAATTGTAAGCTTGTTGTAAAAGTCTCTGTGATGGTTTTAATTTATTTAAAGAAACAGGTTGTCTAAAATTAAGTAACCAACTTTTGAAATAATCATCATTATTTCTATTCAATTTAAGTTTGGGGTCTAATACTAATTTAGATAAAGAATAATTACCCAAATATCTTTTTGTTATTTCTTCTTTTCTAATTTTATTATTATCTGTATCAATTCCATTACTCTGCCACTCTTCTAAAAGTGCAGTTATTGCCAAAGCTAATATAGATAATGTAGTTAATCTTTGTTGTCCATCTATAATCCAAAACGCTTCATCACCATCTTTTATAGGTTGAAGGACTAAATATCCCAGATAATGAGTTTTATCATTTGGGATTTCCTCAATATCATTCCATAAATCTTCCCAATCA
Source organism: Kapaibacterium sp. (SeqCode) (assembly GCA_041688685.1). GTDB lineage: Bacteria > Bacteroidota > Ignavibacteria > Kapaibacteriales > UBA2268 > JBDNHS01. The sequence goes on along the minus strand of JBDNHS010000038.1, from coordinate 2,137 downwards.
TCAATATTCCAAGAATAATCTCTTTGATAAATTGGAACTTGATAAGATTTACCATTTCCAATGATTGTATTTAAAGTAATAAATTGTGACATTTGGTTTTATTAAAAATATTCAGATAAGTTAATGAATTTAATTATATGATTGTAATTGAATTAATAGTTTTTTAAAGTGAAAGTTAAAGCTATAAATTTTTGTAAAAAATCTTGCGTCATTTTAATTTAAGTCATTATAATTTCAATAAAATATTAACTTTATGATTTATAGATAAAACTAATATTAAATTTAGACAAAAATACTTAATTTTTCTTTCTTAAACAAATTTCTATTTATTCAAATTACTTAAACTAATCAAACTGTTATTCTCTCGGCAATTCTTAATTTTGCACTACGGGAGCGTGGATTTTTGATTAACTCATCTGGACTTGGTAGTATTGGTTCTTTATTAATTAACTTAAAGTGTGGTTCAATTTTGATAAAATTAGAAAATTTCAAATCTTCTGATTCAGTTGCAGGAATTTTATTTTTGATTAATTCTTTAAAGATATTTTTCGTGATTCTATCTTCAAGAGAATGATAAGTAATTACAACAATTCTACCGCCAATTTCTAATAATGGCATAAGGTTTGTTAATGTTTTTTCTAATACTTCGAGTTCTCTATTAACCGAAATTCTAATGGCTTGAAAAACGCGAGAAAAAGTTTTGATTTGAAGATGTTTTGGCACAGTTTTCTCTATTATATCTTTTATATCAGAGACATTATTTAAAAGTAAAGCACGACGCCTCTCAACCAAACGTCGCGCAATAACTTTTGAAAAAGGTTCTTCACCGTAAATTCGAAGAATTTTTTCGATTTCGTTTTCATCAAGACTATGAAGTAACTCTTTGGCAGTGATTCCGTCGATACCGAATCTCATATCCAAAGGTGCATCAAATCTATAGCTTATCCCCCGATTAGCTGTATCAATTTGATGTGAAGATACTCCAAGGTCCAATAGAAAACCGGTTACTAAACCCTGTATGTGCTTTATGCTGTGTGCCTCACTAAAGCATTTATTTATGATTTCCCATTTGGGGTTTTGGCTTGCGAATAAATCAGAATATTTTGACTTACAATGACTTATCGCCTCGGGATCTTTGTCAAAGGAATAGAGCTTTCCCCCGAATTCTAACCTTCTAAAGATCTCGGAGCTATGTCCTCCGCCACCAAGTGTTCCATCTAAATAAATACCATCATTTTTGGTAATTAAGAATTCTAAGCATTCTTTTATTAATACTGGATTATGATAATCATAATCTTCTACTAATAATTTTTGTGCTTGTTTTAATTCTTTTTCACCTTTATCAAGTCCTTTCGACTTAATTTTTTTGTTTTTTTTCAACTAAAGCTCCCAAATAATTAATTAATTAATGGAGCAAAAACAATTTAATTTCAAGACATTACTATCGAAGCAATTGTCTCATAAGATTGCGTGCTACTGTTTAGGTATCCCTCAAATTTTTCAGGATTCCAAAATTCAATTCTATCAACCATACCAACAATAGTTGTTTTATTTTCAATTTTAGCAAAATCAATTAATTTTTTTGGAATGCTTATTCTTTGTTGTGAGTCCAGACTCACCTCTTCACTCCACATCAAAATAGTTCTTAGGAAAAATCTATTTTTTTCATCAAATTGATTTAGGTTTTGCAATTTATCTTCATATTTTTTCCATTCATCAAGTGGGTAAGCCACAATACAATCCTCAGTACCACGAGTTATAACGAAAGTATCGTTAGCTTCTGGTGCCAATGATTTTCTCATTTTTGCTGGTATATTTACTCTACCTTTGCTATCTAATGAGTATGTTTCTTGACCTTTGAAAAATGACATTTAAGATTTATTACTTTTTTAAATTTTTATTATTTTGATTAATACAAAAATAATAATTTTTAGGGAATATCAAACACTTTCTCCCACTTTTACCCACAAATGTTTAAAAAAAAACTATTTTTGATAATTTTAAACATATTTAGGGTGATTTATTAGTATTAAATCAAAATAAAAATAGAGAAATAATACTATTTATATTTCTCTCTTCATTAGATTCTATTAGGAAGTAAGTAATTTCAAGGATTGTTTGTTGTATAATTAGACAT
>JBDNHS010000310.1:0-2238 GCA_041688685.1 Kapaibacterium sp. (SeqCode) | reverse complement strand
TAACTTTTAGTAATATCAGTAGAGAGTTGTTGGAAGCCACACAAACAAATCAAGATATTCCGATGCTTTTAAATCAAATGCCATCAATTGTATCATATTCAGAAAATGGTAATGGTATAGGATATTCTAATATTTCAATAAGAGGATTTGACCAAAGAAGAATTGCTGTTCTTATAAATGGAATACCCCAAAATGACCCAGAAGACCATAATATATATTGGATAAATTATTCGGATATATCCGAAAGTATGGAAAATATACAAATCCAAAGAGGCGCTGGACTTATAAACTATGGTGCAGCAGCAATTGCAGGTAGTATTAATTTGACTGGTATTAATTTTTCAAAAGATAAATATATAAAATTATCAACTGGTGGTGGGTTCCAAGAGTTTGGTGGAATAGAAAATAATAATTTTTTATCTACTAATAATAGCAAATTCAAATTTGAATATTCATCTGGATTAATTGATGAAAAATATGCGTTTTATGGTAAGATGTCAAGAATAAATTCATGGGGATATAGAGACCAGTCTTTTTCTTTTATGAATACTTTTTATTTATCTGCAATTAGATACGATGAGAATTTGAGTACACAAATTAACGTTTATGGTGGTAATCAAAATGATGGTTTAGCCTATTATGGAACTCCAAAATCTTTTACAAAAGATGTAAACTTAAGAAGGCAAAATTTCAATTATTGGGAATATGACTCATCTGGTCAAAATTTCTCATTTGGCTCTGAAATGAAAAGATTTGAAGTTGAAGATTTTAGTTCGCCACACTTTGAAATCATTAATGAATACAAAATATCTGATGATATTACAGTTAATTCTTCTTTGTTTTATTTTACTGGCAAAGGGTATTTTGATTTTAGTGGAGCAGGTTGGACTGATGCATCTACTTTTAGATTGAATGAAAGTAATGGTTTTGCCAATGCAGAAGACCCCCGTAATCCAATAATTAGATCTTGGGTGAGCAATAAACAAGGTGGTTGGATACCTAAAATTAATATTAAACATAATGACGGGATTTTGACAATTGGAGCTGAATTAAGATTACATAATAGTATGAGTAATGGTAATTTAATTTATGCAGAAAATCTACCTAATAACTTTGATAATAATTTCAATTTCTATTCTTATGAAGGAAATAGAGAAATTTTCTCAATTTTTGCAAGAGAAATATATAATATTGACGACAATAAAAATATAAATATAGAAGCACAATTAGTAAGACAAGGGTATAGATTAGGTAATGAAAAAGATGGGATAAATAATACAAGTTATTATGATATGAACGGAAATATAAAAACAGGTGGGGATATTTTTAATATCCATTATTGGTTTTTGAATCCAAGAGTTGGATTTAATTGGAATATAGATGAACAAAATAATTTTTATACTAATATAGCTGTTACTTCACGTGAGCCAAGAATGCAAAATTTGTATCAAGCAAGTCAGTCTTATATTGGCAGCACACCTCAATTCACTTCAATACAATTAGATACTAATAAAGTTGGTTATGATTTTAATTCTCCATTAGTTAAGCCAGAAACTATGCTTAATGTTGAAATAGGTTGGAATTATGTTGAGCAAAACTTTTCATTCAATTCTACAGTATATTTAATGGAATATTTTAATGAATTGGTTAAAAGCGGTCAAATTGATATATTTGGAAGACCGTTGGACGGTAATGCAGACAGAACAAGACATATCGGTTTGGAATTAGCTTCAAGTTATGTTTTATTTAATGCTTCAAATCATAAATTACAAATAGATGCCAACACAACTTTAAGTCAAAATTACATTATTAATTCAGATTATTTTACTGAAACTGGTGATAAAATATCACTTGACAACAATAGAATTGCTGGTTTTTCTGATTTAATTGCTAATTTAAGTTTAAACTATAAATATGAAAACTTAAATTTAATATTAAATGGAAAATACGTTGGAGACTTAATTACTGATAATTTTGGTGATTTGTTGAGAACAGACGATAGAATAAAAACTGATTTGGGAAGTGGGTATTATTTTGATAATAAATTAGACGCATATTTTATAATGAATTTAGCGATAAATTATAAGTTTAATAATGTTTTTGATACTAAGTCTATTAATTTGCAAATGAATGTAAATAATCTAACTAACAATCTATATGCTGCAATGGGAAATGGTAGATTTTTCTTTGCCGGTGCTGAAAGAAATATGTATTTAGGAATTGAATTAGAATTATAAT
>JBDNHS010000309.1:0-3686 GCA_041688685.1 Kapaibacterium sp. (SeqCode) | reverse complement strand
TAATTATTAAATACATTTACATATTCATCATCTTCTAAATTTGGTAAATTATATTTATTTTTGTCTTTTTCAGTTATGTTATTATATTCAGTCCAAAAATCGGAATATGCATTAAACTTAAATTTTGTTTTAAGAATTGATGCTTTTGATTTCAAGTTATCGGACGCTGATAAATTAATTTTATCTTGTAATAATGAATCAAATTTATTATTTATATCTTTCCATTCTAAATTTTTACAATCTATATTTATAACATCATCGTCTGATAACATAAATTGAATACATTGATTTTTAACATCAAATTTTGTATTGGCAGACAATTCTAAATATTTTGTATATTTATTAGATTCTAAATCACTATCAGATAAATTTTCAAATGATATATAATAACCAATAATTTTATTCACCAATTCTTTTTCATAAGATTCAGTATTTGTAATAAAACTATCAATAACTGTTCCTTGAATTTTATTTTTATTATCATCTTTTCTCAAAACTCGTCCAATAGACTGTATAAAAGGTATTGGTCCACGATTTTTAACGAAATCCATAAAAATACAACAATCTAAATTTGGAATATCTGAACCTTCTCTATGTTTATCTGCACAAAATAAAATAGAATTATTTTCCAAATTTTTAAATTTTTCATAATTTTCAAGTTCAATTTTTGGGTTTATTTGCGAATGGTCTATACAATATGTAAAAGTTTCAAAATCTTTACAATATCCTCTATTATTATTAAAAATCTTATACCATTTATTAGCAAACGCAATAGTCCCACACCACGCAATAATTTTTTTATTTGGTAAAGTTGGAATAACTCTTGATAATACACTAAATACTGTTAAAACGTGTTTTTTATTTATTTTTTCTTCAATTTTACCTTCAACATCAATTGGAAATTTAGGCATTTCGTACCAAACAAATTTAGGCGGTAATATTAATTTATGTTTAATCGCATGCATCATATTAAAATTACTTAAAATTTGCAACTCGTTATTAATTCCATATATATTTAATAAGCGATCTTTATTAAATTCATTTGCAGTTTTACCAGTTCGTAAAGGTGTAGCACTAAATCCAATAATAGGAACTGTTAGAGTATTGAAATAATTTAACATTGTATAACATAAATCGCTAGGAGTATTATGACATTCATCATGTATAATCATTCCAATATTTTCTTTATTTAAATCTTTATATTGTTCTTTTAAAGTTAAAAAAGCACGGTTAATTAATAAAATTTTAGTTTTATTATGGGCTGACTTAGTTTTTAGTATCGTATGCCAATCTTTTTTTTTATTATTAACTCGATTGATAATTTCAAATTTATCTAAATCAATTATGTTATTATCTTTCCATTTATTTTTTTTTACTATATCAATTTCATTTTTTTTCAAATCAAAAAAATCTTCTAAAATATTAACTCTTTCTGTAAAAATAATAATATTGCCTTTTAATTTGTTTTCTGAAAAATAATTACAATACATCAATATTATATATGATTTTCCACATCCAGTCGCCTGACAATGAATTCCTGTTTTTATGCCATCTTTTTTTAACAAATCACTAACAAACTGTTGATTAATTCTTAAATCAAATTTGGGAGTTTTGTATTTATCCCAATATTTTATATCTATTGTAGCAAAAACAACATTTTTCATTATTTGTTCAATTGTGTCTCCATCACTTAAACATTTATTAACGGCAATATCGTATATTAGTGTATGCTCCATAATATATATATATATATGTATATATAATTCTTACATATATAATTATATATAATTATCAATTTTTTTCAGTTTGCATATTCATTTTTTCAATAAAAATATCATAATGTTGTTGCAAATTTGCTAATAATTTTTTATTAGTATCTATTGTAAGAACATAACCATATAAATATTCATATGTTTTTTTATTACTTGTATTCCTAAAAAAATTATTATCAAATTCTAATTGCATGGTTTGTGGATTAATTGAAAAAATATATTTATCAAACATATCATGTAAATCATTTCTCATTAATAATCCATTATCAATATCATATTTATTTGTATAATCTGAATTACAGAAAGGAATTATATGACACGCTTTATAAATAGTTACATATGTAATTATACATGAACCATATAATTTTTCTAATTGTATCCGAAATTTATGTTGGAAAATTCTAATCAATTCTTCTTTAAATTTTTGTTTATTAAAAATATAATTATGTGCTTGTAAAAAAACTAAATTTAATATATCTATATCATAATCATTTAATAATTTTAAAAATTCTTCATCAAAATTACTTCTAGTTATTTGAATTACTATATTATATAAAAAAGTAAATATGTCTAACATTTAGGTATATATTATTTTATTGTTGTTAAATTTTTAAGCTTGTGTATTTAGATAGATTAGATTTTACATGTATAGTTGTTGGGTTAATTGTCATTTTTGGAATTTCGTATGTTTCATCTGTTTCATCTGTTTCATCTGTTTCATCTGTTTCATCTGTGTCATATGTTTCGTCTGGTTCGTCTGTTTTAATTAATTTTTTAAGATTAGTTAAATCTTTAATAAGTTCATTATATTTTTTTGTCATATCTGAACAACAATTGTGCTATTAACAGATTTTTTATAAGATAGGATACTATTATATTTGGTATTAAGAGTTTCATTATTTAATAACAATTTTATATTTTTAATAAGGGGATGATTGTTCATAATTAGTTTATGTATCAAATAATAAAATTCTTCTATTATTTTATATTCAATCAGAGTTTTGTGAGCAAAAATATTTATTTTTACTATTTTTTGATAAATATTTTCTATTTTACTATCTTTTGATAAATTGGATGGTCCAGACTTTGATCGTATAGATTTTAATATATTTTGATCATTATAGTTTACTTCTAAACTATTTTTATCAGTAATATACATCAAACGTATATTAAAGTATATAATTTTATTAAGTATTTTATCATAATTATTATTAATTTTTTTGTAATTAATTATATCTTTCCAATATTTATTATAGTTGTCTTTATTACTAATATTATTATCACGAATATAATTAGTAATTGGATGGTCTGTATTTCTTAAAACAGTGCCAGATTTCACTCGTTTTCCTTGTTGTAAAAGATTACATTTAGTATTCTTATCAATTTGTTTTTGAATAGAAATAAATGAAAGTTGTGTATCATTAAATGCATATCGTTCATCCATAGTCATTCCTCGAATATCTTTTTTTTTAAAGTTGTATTATCTAAAATGTTTTTTTCTAAATCTGGAGTTAGTTTATAAAATATTTTTTGTTGTTTTTTTTCTGAATCTTTAATAAAAAGATATTTAGTTTTTCCATTGATTATAATTGGTTCTCCTTTAACATAATGTTTTATAACTGTTAGTCTATGTTGTCCATCAATACACTCATATTTTAACGGAGACTCTTTATCTTTTTTTCGTATTTCATTTAATTCTACTTTATCAATTTGACAAATAATAAATGAAGGTATGATCGGATAATAATACAAAGAATCTAGGAAATAATTCATTTTATCATATGACCATGTTAATATTCTTTGATAAGATGGAGATAAATTTATACTTCCTTCTTCCAAAAAATCTGTAAAAATAGAACGAACTGTATAAGTACTTATTTGATAATCTTTATGAGTTAATCTATTTTTAATTTT
>JBDNHS010000308.1:0-1494 GCA_041688685.1 Kapaibacterium sp. (SeqCode) | reverse complement strand
TTTCTTTTATCTTCGCATACTCCTAATCCAAAATCAATGATTTCAATGGTGATATAGTTATCTAAATTGATTAAATTGATTATTATTTTAGAATTTGTAAAGGAAAATTTAAGAGAATTTTGAATTAAATTTCTTAATATTACAGATAATAATATTTTTTCAGATATTATTTCATTTTCGCAATTATTTGTTATTATTTCAATATTCTTTTCAACCATCAAATCATTTTGCATTTCTTTGATTTCATTAATTATTGAATTTAAGTTGATTTTCTCGTATATTATTTCAAATTTATCTTCTTCAAATTTCAGATAATTAAGCAAACTCTCTAAAGTGCTATTTAAAAAATGTGATTTTGTTTTTAATTGATTAATAATTTCAAAAGACTTAGATTTTTCATTACTATTTATTTTATTTTCTAATATTTCTAAATATAATTCAAAATTTGCAATCGGAGAACTCAAATCGTGTGAAATTACTCCGTATATTTTTTTATTAATCTGATTATTTTCTAAAAGTTGTTTGTTTATCGCTAAGCTCTGTTTGGTTAGTTTGCGATTTTTAAAATATAATGACCCAACAACAGATATTAAAATTAAAAAGAATAAAATAATCCCAATCAAGAAATACAATTTATCATTTTTATAATTAACTACCCTACTCAATAAAAATTGATGATAATTATTTAAGTCTATTATACTTTGGTTCAGATGTTTATAGTTAGCTGATATTTTTGTGATTTCATTAACATTTTTATATACTTTATCTAAATATAATTTAAATGGGGCATAGTTTATTAGTTCTTCATTAAAAATATGTTGTAAATGTAAAACTAAATATACCCTTTCTTGATGATTAATTAATGTATCAATTTTGTCTAATTCAGATATAATTATTTTTCTTTTTTGGTTTGCAGTGTAGTTTCCAAACTTTAAATCAATTATTTTGAACAAATAATTTTCTATTGGATTGTAATAAAAACTTGAATTTCTTAGAATAGTTTCGGCATCTTTTTGTACAAATTTATTTTTAGAGTTTTGTAATTTATAGACAAAATCATATAATCGTAATTTTTCATAATTATCATTATTAATATAATATTCAGAATATATTTGAAATAAATCATCATAATATTTCAACTTATTTGGACTGTCTGATTGATATTCATAAAAAATAAAATAATTTTGTAATTCTAAATATAAATTCAAATGTCCCATCATACTTTCAATATTATGCTCAATAAATATAGGTTTAATTTCTTTATATTTTGAAATAATATCCAAATATTCAGAATGATAACTATTAATTCCTAATCTATGACAATTAAGTAATATCTCTCTGTAAGAAGCTTGTAGTAAATAACTTTTTCCAAAAGTATTATTTACTTCTGATTTTAAATATTCATTAGTATAACTAAAGGAAAAGTTTTTAGTTTTTTCACTCAGTACATTAATAGCTTTAGAGATATAATAAGCAGAAGAATCTATATTCTCA
>JBDNHS010000307.1:0-2212 GCA_041688685.1 Kapaibacterium sp. (SeqCode) | reverse complement strand
CAATCTTATACAGGTGCAACCTCAATGTTTATGACAAGATTACCTGGTATGAATTATGGAAGAACGAAAATTATTCCATCGGACAGATATGGATTAAGGTTACCTAATACTCACCAGTTGAATGTAAATGGAAGTTATAAATTTGAAATTTGGGGTAATCAAGCAAGGGTAATTTTGGATATTTATAATCTATATAACAGGCGTGATATATGGTTTAGATTCTACGATACTTCTACCGAATCTGGCAGTGTAGAGGTTACAGATGTTAGATTATTACCAATTGTACCTTCACTTTCATTTGAAATGAAGTTTTAATTTCAATATTTGAATTTGAATAAGCAGTATAATTATTATTTTTTAAATTAATTTTCAATTTAAAACTTCATATAAATAATTAAAAATATATAGTAGAGTTTTTTTATTTTGAATAATAATATTTCAGCATAATTGCTTGAATAAATAACTTAAAAATTAAATAAAATTGAATAAAATTAAAGAATTTAAAAGTATTATCAGATTATCAGATTTATTTCTTTTAGTTAAACTAGAAGAAGTGTTTGCTATGTTTATCAAATTAAACACAACTTTATTCAAAACTAATTTATTTAATACTTTTGTAATATTGTTGTCCTTCCTATTTATCTCTTGTAGTAATGAGTTACCAAAATTAAATTATGAAAATTACGAAGCAAATAGTTTAACAAAATTAAATTATTTGGATACAAATCAATTACAGATAATAGCTAAAAACTATTTTTTGGAAGGTCTTAAACTACAAAATCAAGGTTTGTTTGCAGAGTCTATTATTGATTTTAATTTAGCGTATGAATTAGACAATTCTCCAATTATTTATTATTCAATAGCAAAATCTTTATTTGAATTAAATAGAATTGATTTGGCTTTGAGATATTTAGAAAAATTAAACTCCAAAAAGCCAAACTTTATACCAGCTTTAGAATTAACTACTGATATTTTGTTCATTAGCAATGAAATTTCTAAGGCAATAGAAATTCAAGAGATGATTTATAATAAAGTCAAAACAAGAGAAAAGAGATTACAATTAGCAAGATTTTATGAATATATAAATCCCGAAAAATCAATAAAAATCTATGATGAAGAATTTGATAATAATGAAAAGTTGCAATATAGTAAGAGTCTATTGAAATTATATGAATTAGTCAATGACACCAACAAAACAATAGAAATATATAAATTACAATTTATTCAAAGTGCTAATCCTAAATTATCTGAGAAAATTATCAATTATTACGTGAAAAACAAAAAATTTGATAGTTTGATTGTGTTTACAGATTTAGTTGATAAGTCTTTGGATTATGAAAATAATTCAAGTTTATATGAATTTTTATTGGCAAATTTTTTGAATAGTTATATGGATTTCAAAATTCCAGAGAAAGATATCTGTCAACAATTAATTAATAAAATTGATAATAGATTTGAGTTTGAGTGTGAAATAAATCTATTCGCTGGATTTTTATCAGAAAGTATTAAAACAAACTCAAATTACGCAAACACTTCCAATTATTTTGAGAAATCATTAAAGAATTGCAAAAACAAATCCGATATACTTTCTAAAATTACGTATTTTTACTTAAATCAAAAGGACAATACAAATTTCCAAAAATATATGGATTTATATTCAGAGTTTGAAGCAACTGATTATAAATATAGTTATTTTAATTCTTTGTATTATTTTGAAAAGAAAGAATACACAAAAGCTAAGGATTTCGGATTAATTGCAAATAATTTATTAGATTCTAACGTTATATTAATTACACATTTGGGATTAATTTATGATGAACTAAATAAATTTGATAGCACCGAATATTACTATAAATTAGCATTGGCAAAAGATAGTAATTTCACTTTAACTTTGAATAATTATGCATATTCATTGGCTACAAGAGATAAAGACTTAGAGACAGCTAAAATTATGTCTCAAAAAGCGATTGATTTGGACGGTGATAATCCTTCATTTTTGGATACTTATGCTTGGATAAATTTTAAGTTAGGTAATAATGATTTGGCTTTGGAATATTTATTGAAAGCATTAAAATTAGACAATAAATCATCTGTAATAAATGAACATTTGGGTGATGTGTATCTAAAAATGAATAAAAAAGAAGAAGCTTTGAAGTATTACAAGAATTCTTTTGAATTAGATAAAAATATAAATGTAAAGAAAAAAATAGAT
>JBDNHS010000306.1:0-5022 GCA_041688685.1 Kapaibacterium sp. (SeqCode) | reverse complement strand
TTAGAAATCCCAGAGTAATGTTGTTCGGCTAATATTTCTGTTGGTGCCATTATAAGAGTTTGATAGCCATTATCAATTACCATAAGCATAGATAAAGTGGCAACGATAGTTTTACCCGAACCTACATCGCCTTGAAGCAGTCTGTTCATTGGTTTGCCAGACTTCATATCAAGGGCAATTTCGTTTAATACGTGCTTTTGGTCTTTAGTCAATTCAAAAGATAAATTATCATAAATTAATCTTGCACTACTATTTTTTTTACTTATTAATATGCCTTTCTCTTGATTTTTAAATTTATTCCTTTGCAATATTAGCGACAACTCATAATAAAATATCTCTTCAAATTTTATCCTTTTCAAAGCAGTATCTAATATCTTTTTGTCAGTCGGGAAATGTAAATTTTGTAGTGTGTTTTCTAAATTCGGAAATTTAAAGTAATCAATAATATTTGGGTTTAGACTCTCTGGAATATTATATTTATGATTGTCAATCAAGTCAAAAATTATTTTTCTTAGCGTGTTGTTTGTAAGTCCTACTTTTTGGAAGTGTTCAGTAATAGTATAATTAGGCAAAATCTTACCCTCTCTATACAATCCTGCATCTTCATCATCTATTATAGTTACTAATGGGTGAGTAAAATTTATTCCAAATCCGTCAAATTCTGCTTTGCCAGTTACTGCTACCAAATGCCCTTCGATAAACATATTTTTTAATGAATATATTCTATTCCAAAAGGTAAGTTTGGCACTTCCGCCACTGCCATCTGCAATAGTTACAATCAACATTTGTTTTTTGTAGCCGAAACCCCTTTCAACTTTGGAGATTATTTTGGCAACAACAGTATATTGGTTTTTGAGTAATGTACTCAAATCAACATTATCATTAGAGCTATTAATTGAATTTAGAGACAGGATTTTTTTTAGTTCTCTTAGACTTTTCCCAGCAGTTACATCAATATAAGACTTTGGAAAATACTGAACCAAATCTTCAATAGTAAATATATCCGACTTAGCAAAAGCCTCAGCCCTTTTGGGTCCAATGCCTTTAATGTATTGAAGTTGTAAATTGATTTTATTCAAAAAAGAACTATTATCTTTAGAATTTGATTTAATAACTACCCCAAAACATTACTCTTATACTTTACTCTAATACACCACTCTAAAAAAACTACTCTAATACACTACTTTCTTACAATTTACTTTCTTACTTTTGAGATTTTTAGTATTCTTAGTTCAACTCTTCTGTTTAATTTTTTTCCTTCTTCGGTTTCATTAGTAGCGACTGGTTCGTGTTTACCATAACCTTTTGATATTAATTTCTCTTTTTTGATACCTTTTTTGATTAGATAATCCATTACGGCAGATGCCCGTTTGTCAGATAAAGTTAAGTTATACTCTTCATTACCAACACTATCAGTATGTCCGGCTACTTCTACCAAATCAATCGGATAGTTTTTGAGTAAATAAATAACCCTATCTAACTCAGAAAAAGAACTTTTTAATATAGTAGATTTATTATATTCGAAGAATAAGTTGTTCATTTGAATTAGCTTTTTCTCTTGTAATTCAAATGAGTCATAAGTTAAGTCTCCAGTACCCATTAGCTCCAAATCGTCCCCAATCAAATCACTAATTGAGTATAAAGTTATATCTTCTTTAAGTTTAAGTCCTTTTTTCTCTTTTCTCAAATCAATATTTTTGGAAATAGGGAAATATCCTTCTTTTTCGGCATAAACTCCATAGTTTTTACCTTGTGGCAAAATGATAAAATATTTACCGTCATCAGGACTACTTCTTAATGAACCTAATCTTTTACCAGTTTCCAAATCTTCCCAAACGATTGTTGCTTCTACAATATTACCTAAATTATCAATCACTCTACCAGAAAGGGTAGTTACCGGGTCAGGTCTTAACCTTTCGGGAACATCTATTTTGTAAATATCAACCTGCCCAAAGTTCAGCCCTCTATCAGCAGAGGCAAAGTAAGCCAATTCTCCACTTGTTGCAACTATTGCACCTCTTTCATTTCTGCCAGTATTAATTTCTTTACCCATATTAATTGGCTCACTCCATTCAGTCCACGAGTCTTCTTTGAGTTTGGTAGATTTATATAAATCTAAACTTCCGAGCCCTTCACGCCCATCTGAACTAAAATAAAGAGACCTACCATCAGGATGTAAAAATGGTTTTCTTTCAGCAAAAGGTGTATTTATAGTTTTACCCATATTGATTGGCTTTGACCAACCAGAATCCGTTTTGAGCGATACATAAATATCTGTATTACCTAATTTTGCACCGTTAAAATATTTGCCATATTCTTTGAATTCCCCAATTGCACCTGGTCTATCTGAAACAAAAATCATTGCATTTTTATCATTCGTCAATTTACCATCACAATCAAAAAACTTAGAATTAATTGGCTCTGGATACATTTTTACAGGACCCCAACCGCCTCTAATTTTTTCTGAATAATACAAATCTCCTTTTCCGATATTTTCCTTAAAAGAACCAAATAAGTTCATTAAGTTACCATCTGTTGTAACCGCTTGTGGTGCCTCACCTTGGTCTTCTGTATTTATTGAGTTTAACTTTTGTGCTGGTGACCAAATATCATCAATAAAGTCTGAATAAAAAATATCTTCAGTTTCATTATATTCATCTCTATTGACTGAAGTAAAATATATTCTTGATTCATCTGCTGATGGCGTAGGTGAATATTCAGAAAAAACTGAATTTATACCAGACCCTAAATTAATTTCCATCAAATTCTCTATTGGGAACTTTAGAATTTCGATAATTTTATCAATTTTCTTTTCAAATTTAGGAAAATCAGGTTTGTATTCTAAATAAAATTCAATTGCAGTTTCATATCTCTTTTCTTTAAGAATTGGCTCAACTAATCTCTGCAAGGCAATAAATCCCTCTTCAGTGTTTAAGTTTTTATTCAAAAACTCATTAAATCTTTCTGAATTATCATCATTAACGGAAAGTTCTAATAATTCAAATTCCGATGTAGTTGTTGTATCATCTTGACTTATTATTCGATTATATGAAATAATAAACATTAAAGGCAACAAAAGTAACATAATTACAGATAATCCCAAATAATTTGAGATTACATATTTTTGTAAACTACTTTGATATAAGTTACTTTTATTTCTTCCAAATGGCTTTTTGGATAACTTCCTATTTTTTAATCTTTTATATCTCATTTTTGTCTTTATTTGAGCGTAATTACTTTTACCTATTCTTAATAATCAGAATATTAATTAGCTAATTCTTTAAAATAATAACTTATAGCTTTGATACCACCAAAAAAGTTAGATAAAACAAAGTTTTCGTTTGGAGAATGAATATTATCACTATCAAGCCCAAATCCCATCAATACAACGGGTACTTTTAAATGATTTGAGAATAATTCTACGATTGGTATCGAACCACCCTCTCGTGTAAATCCTGCTTCCACATTAAACGCATTTTTGAGTGATATTTGTGCTTTTTTGATATATTCATTATCGACATTGACCAACACAGGGTTAGCTCCGTGATGTACTTTCAAACTCAATTTCATTGATTCCGGTATCTGACTTTCGATATATTTTCTAAACTTCTCATTTATCTCAGCAAAAGTTTGATTTGGTACAAGTCGAATAGAAATCTTGGCAGTTGCAATAGATGGAATTATTGACTTATGCCCCTCTTCGGTGTATCCACCAAAAAGTCCATTTATGTCTAATGAAGGTCTCATCCAAACTTTTTCGACTATAGAATATTCTTTTTCCCCACCTTCACCGCCAATATTTAGGTCTTCCATATATTCAGTTCTGTCAAATGGTAATTTTGCTAATTCAGCTTTTTCGGCTTGTGTAATTGGCAATACATTATCGTATAATCCAGGAACGGTTATTTTTCCGTCTTTATCAAATAACCCAGATATAATTTTTGATAATTCAATCAATGGATTAGCAACAGCACCGCCATACATTCCTGAATGCAAATCTCTGTTTGGTCCTGTTAATTTCATTTCAAATACTGCTATTCCACGTAAAGCATAAGACAAAGTTGGGAAATTAGGTGCGAACCAGCCAGTATCAGAAATTAATACTGCATCACATTTGAGTGTATCTGTATAAGTTTTTACATACTCGTCAATTGCCTCAGAGCCAGATTCTTCTTCGCCCTCAATTATAAACTTTACATTGATTGGCAGACTTCCGAAAGTTTTGATATAAGATTCTACTGCTTTGATATGAATAAAGACTTGCCCTTTGTCATCTGCTGCACCTCTGGCATAGATTTTACCGTCTTTTACAACTGGCTCAAAAGGTGGCGAAGTCCATAAGTTAATTGGGTCTTCCGGTTGCACATCATAATGCCCATAAATCAATAGAGTCGGTTTCGCTGGGTCAACAATATAATTCACCAGTACCAAAGGATTACCAAACTCTTCATTCAATTTTACGTCCGTAACACCTACAGATTTAAAGTGATCCACAAGCCAATTTGCACAATCTTTTATATGCTTTTTGTGAGTTGTGGTTGTACTTACACTTGGAAATCTCAAAAAATCTTTCAATTCTTCTAAAAATCTATCTTGATTATCTTCAATATAATTAATTACTTTTTCTATTTCAAAGTTATTTTCATTTTTATTATTACTATCACTATTAATATTACTCAAAACTCTTCTCCATTTTTTTTTAATTATTTTCCTAATTCTATAAATATTTGTCTTAAAAGCAATTTCTCTTTTACTTTTTGCTCTCAAAAGGAATATTTAATTTTTCTAAGGTTTGGACTTCTAATTTATGAGCTAATTCTTTGTTCTCGACTAATAATTTTTTCAATCCCTCTCTACCTTGTACTCTTTCTCCCTCAAATCCATACCAAGAACCACTTTTGGCAACAATACCGTGTTCTGTTGCGACATCAATCATATCACCAATTTTAGAAATACCTTCATTATACATAATATCAAATTCTACTTCTTTGAATGGTGGAGCTACTTTGTTTTTCACGATTT
>JBDNHS010000305.1:0-6667 GCA_041688685.1 Kapaibacterium sp. (SeqCode) | reverse complement strand
CACTTGTTGTATGAGTAGATAGTACACTCGTTAATAAATTTTTAATACTTAACTCATAATTGTCTGCATTTGAAGCAGCAGACCATTTAAATTCAATGGTACTTTCTGTATTAGAAATTATTTTACCAGCAATACAGGCTTCGTCTTTTAGAGGTACCTCTAAAACGCTTGTTGATGGCGCAGGTGGTTCGGCTTCCTTCTTTCCACAAGTAATTAATACAAATACCAACAAAGTAGCTAACCCAATTTTTAATAAGTTCATTTCTTTAAAACTTTATAAACATCCTTGCCAATTATTATAGAGTAATATCCACTAGCCAGTTTACTCAAATCAAGCTGAATGGTTCCATTTTGAAGTGCATGAATAGCTTGATAGACTCGGAATCCAGCGCCATCATAAACGTTAACGCGAATATTTAAGTTGTCTTCCTGATTAATTTTAATATTCAAAATATCCGTAAACGGATTGGGGTAAACCAACACCTTCTCATTTACATAAACCTCTTCTTGGAATACACCCTGGCAGTCTTTATCAGTCATTACAAGGACTTTATTCATACCATTTTTTAAACCTAAATTGTATGTATTAGAGTTGGTCGTAAATATTTCACCGTTTAAGCTGATGCGATAAGTAGATCCTCCGGATAATGCTAATTTTAAAATATTATTGGGATTTAAGTAAGAATAAACAGAAAGATCTTTTGGCTCGGATATTACGATGTCAAAACATTGTTTATAATCGGGCTGACCGTCAATTGTAAAACATAATGAATATTTATCAGCAGGCAATTTTTCAAAATTAAGAAATCCCTTGAAATTACTAGTAGTTATGACGGTTTGTCCCTTCATAAGAGTTGCTTTGTATGTAAATGGTTGTGCCGCCGTGATAGAAATTTTACCATCATTATTTTTGCTACAACTTTCACCAAAAATAGAAATTTTATAATTTGTCGAAGATATTGAAAACAAGCTTGTAACAATGATAGGGCTTGAAAAGGTAAAACATCCACTAGTATTTGAAGCTCTTAATTTATAAGCACCAGATTGAGATGCTAGAAGAGTATTGCCAACAGCGCCCGGAATTAACACATCATCTTTGTACCACTGATAGGTAACATCAGTATTAACCGTAGATAAAATTTTTACACTACTCCCTTGGACAAGGGAGGTCGAACCATCCACATTTAAGCTAACTTGCGGTGATGTAATTGTTTTAACAGAGACAATTTGTGAGGAAGTTTCACACCCATTTAAATTTGTAACCATAACTGAATAATCACCAGCCTTATTTATAGTTATAGTTTTTGAAGATTCACCTGTTGACCATAAATAAGAAATACCTTCACTAGCAGTTAAAACGATGGAATTCCCTTCGCAGAAAACTAAAGAACCACTATAGGTAATTGTATTTGTTGGACAATCAAATGCCTTACTTCCAGTTCTTCTATAATTGCCTTGAAAAGTGCCCCAAACTGGTTCTTTATTAACAATTTCTGATGTTCTTGGTAGATCATTTATACCTCCCATTTGTTTTGAGATACCAGTATTAAATTTGCCCAAACCCCCAGTTTGCTCATTAAAAATAATAGTAGAATTTTCAGACTTTATAGACGCTATAATTTTGTTTTCAATTAAGTAATTGATGGAATTATCATTTTTGCCAGTTGATATCCCAGCATTTAATGTATTGGTATTAGGGTTATCATAAATGCCAAAGAAATTACCAGTTTCAGTTCCAGCATACACCATATTTTTAATATATAAAATATGGGCTGAAATTGAACTTTCCGCATTATATTTCCATTTTACAACTTTATTTAAATCTAGGGCAGTAATAATACCTTTTACGTTCGCAAAATAAATGTTGCCAAACTCCGAAATAGCAGGAGTAGATTTAATTGAATAGCCTGATTGATATTTCCATATTACTTCTCCATTTTCAGGATTAATTCGATAAAAATCTCCACTATTAGTACCAATATAAATGAACCCATTTGCATCTATAACAGGTGAGCTTTCTATAGAATTTCCTAAGTTTGAAGTCCAAATTGTAGAAACTGAGCCATTTTCATTTAATTTCACTTTCAGTATTTTGCCTGATAGCGTTCCTAATATCAAATTATTATTTTGATCAATTGCAGGTGATTTTGTAATTATCTCATTAAGATTGATTTGCCATTTTGCAGATTGCTGTGCGATATTAGTTCGAATATCGAAGCCATAAATAGTCCCTTGATCACTTGTGAAAATTAGTTTTCTGTCACCTGTAATTACCGCAGAGGCATTAATCGGTGCATCTGAAATAATATTCCAAGCAACTTTGCCTGTTTTTGAATCAATAGCAAAGAAGTTCTTATTTGAAACTCCCAAATAAATTCTATCAAATTGAGAGTCAATGGTTGGAGTAACTAATGATAAACCTCCTAAAGGAATAGTTGGCCAAAGAGGTGCACCAGTTTTGTTAAATCCATTTAAAGAACTACCACTAGTAATAAATACAGATGAGTCTGCTGTTACAGATGGGGTAGTGAAAATTTTAGATGAAACTACTAATGGAAAAATAGTATTTCCGGTACGATTTACTAAACTTATAGAAGCTCCATTGATTGGATCGAAATTTGAATCTGCTGCATAAATAATGTTAGGGCCCAAAGCAGTAATACCTCCCAAAAATGCTCCTTTGAAAGTTTTTGTGAATGAAACCAAAGATATAATGGCGATTGTTGAATCTTTACCCCCATCATTATCAGTAATCCTCAACATTAATTTATTAGTTCCCTGCTTGTAATGATTAACAAAAATCGTCTCACTTGAATTAACTAAACTATCATTTACAAACCACTCATATTTAGTTATTAAGCCATCACTATCTTTACTGCCATAAGATGAATAGGTTGCTCTAATAAAATTGTATTCTCCAACATCATTAAATGTCTTATTCTCGAATTTTTTTACTAATGGGTTTAAATTGAATGGTGTTGCTGTTAAAACGTTACTATACTCACTTTCTTCATTTTCAAAGTTACCCGCAACAATACGATAATAATATTTTTGGTTTAATTTAAGATCAGTTTTATCAATATACAAATTCAATTTGCCAGAAATTGAATCTATTAATAAAGTCGGATTTGGAAGTATATCTCTATAAATTTTAACGTATTTAATATTTTTGTTAGAATTTATAGCCCACAAAAGTGTATCAATTTTATTTCCAGGATTTACGGTTATTAACTTGGGTGGAGAAATAAAAGTTTTAAAATTGAATTTCGAAGACCACTTACTATACGCCTTTCCATTACTCGAACTTACTCTCCAATAATATTTTGAATTATGAGTTAAATTATTTTTAGTAAATAATGTATCAGCGACAATTTTCTCAGTTACATCAGTACTAAAAGTTGAATCCGTGCTGAATTGAATAGTATAAAGTGAGGCATTGTCTATTTTTGACCAAGAAAATGTAATATTGGTATCAATCTTCAGCGTAAGATTTAATGGCGCTTTTAATTTTGGAGGGGTAAATGCAATCGTTTTTATTTCATTAGAAAATCCACTTTCTAAATTAGAGGATCCAATTGAGCTAAATCTATAATAGATTGGTTTATTAAATTCTTGATTTAAAGTATCCGTAATTGTTGTATTTGGTTTTATTGATTGATATTTTGTAGTAGGGCCAGATGCTAAACCCTTATAAATGTTTATTGTCTTAAAATTTTCTATCCCTAACTGAGTTAATTTAAAATAAATCTGGCCATTTTTTGAGCTGTCTAAAAGTACGTATGGAGAAGGAAGATCGTATAAACTTTCATGAGCACCTGCATCCGGATTAGAATCCAAAGGCATTGGCCTAGCTATACCTGCAATATCTGTATTTATACCTAAGATAGAACGTCCAAGCCCAATTGCTGGAGAATAATTAAGTAGCCTATAGTCATTACTTAAACTATCTACAAATCTTGGGCTTGCATCTATATTAGATGTTGAACCCGGTAGGCCTCCTCTAAAAATACTATTCTCAACAGAAATTGTTCCACTATAAACAATGTTTGAATTTCCCCATAAAATTGAGTTTTTAAAATTTGCTACCTGATTTGGATTACCTGAATTAAATAAATTACCCGTATTATCCACATATGTAAAATGATTAATAGATGGAGGAGAGCTTACAGAATTTGATAGTTCAAAGAAGGTATCGGGTGAATTACCGTAAGCCACACAATTATTCATTGTAAATGTTCCAGCATAGGTAATAATAATCCCTCCGCCTGCTTTATTGTCCTTAAATATACAAGATTCAATTATTGGGCTTGATAGTTTTTCCGCGATTGCTGATCCAGCAGATTGAGCAGATCCATTAGCGAAGGTTAAACCTTTAAATAAAGTATTACCTGCATTGTCTATATAAAATATATTCGAATTCAATAAGGGCTTTAAAATAACTTTACTTGCACCATTGATTCCAATAAAATTAATTGACTTATTAGCGAAATTGATATTATCTGAATAAGTACCGTCATTAATCAAAATTGAATCACCAGTAGATGCATCAATTGCAGCAGCAGAAATTTTTAATTTTGGGCTTATTTTACTACCAATATTTGAGTCATTGCCATTTTTAGCTACATAGGTAATATTATTTGGCGAGGCAGATATAATTTCTGAAAATGAACTTTCTAATCCATAATTATCATAACTCAAGTCCAAACTATCTAATGCAGATATTTTATAATAATATTTTGTATGTGCCGTAAGTCCGAGGTCGATAAAATTTGTACTTACAGAGCTTCCTACTTTTGAAAAAGTAGTGCCATTTGTTGATCGATAAACGTTGTAAATATTTACACCATTTGAAACGCTGGCAGTCCAATTTAACTTGATTTTTTTTGAAGCTACATCTATTATTAAACCTGAGGGCGACTCAGGTATCTTATTAGCAGGAGAATACCAGGATTCATTTCCATCATACTGATCATCTACCCCATCTTTACTTGCATCATAAGCAGTTACTGCAATGTCATCATCAATGGAAACACCTGCTGGTAAAGTATAGGTTAAAAAATTGCCAGCGTCTACAGAACTGGTATAAGAATAACCTGTATAACCGCCATAATATACCTTGTACCCGGCAATATCTGTCTCTGGATTTGCAGACCAGGATAGAGATACCTGCGAACCATTAAGACTTTTGATTACATTCTTAACATTTAATAATGGCGATGCTGTATTTTTTGCTGCTTTATTATTACTTAATGTTATTACCCCTTTGTTGAGGTCATCATTACCATCATATATTTTTGCATTAATTGAATCAGCAATTAATCCATTGAAAAAGGCTCCAGTTGACGTAAATGTTTTATTAGAATTGTTATAAATAAGATAGTTTTCGATTTTTACAAAATCTGAATTTAAAATACTCAAAGTATTAATATTTTCAATCCTAATTCCAGATTTCGAATTACTGAATAATGTATTATTTATTGTATTTGATCCACCGATGTTATAACCAGCGAGACCGCTTATTTTTATGCAATAAATGTTTGGTGATAAAAATGAACTTGTAGAAATATTTCCATTCCCGATATATATAAGCGCATCGGTAATGCCTGAAATTGATTTAGAAGTGTTTATTATAGTATTACTAATATTTACAGTTGCGGAACCTAAATTAATATATGTATTTAAGAGTAAGCATTTTGTAAAATTCAAGGGACCGCTTTGAGGGCTTCCATCCCCACCCATAAACTGACAATCGATAAATTTAGTACGATCAAGAGTATAGTTCGCACCACAACATCCTAACTTAAAGATGGTTTTTGTGGCGATACTTGTTTTAATTGTAATGCCAGCATTATAAGAATCTGAATTTATCTCTGAATTATTAATGGTACAATTTTCAATAGTAATTGGTTCAGTTCGGGGGTACATTCCTTTGATCTGTGAAGATTCAATTGTAGAATTTTTAATAACAAAGCTTGCTGTAGTACCGTAACCTTTTGTTACTGCTATAGACTTTGAAAATCTGGAATTTGAAATTTCAAGAATACCACTATTTTTAGGATTTACTTCCTGACCTTCTGCCTCGTTACCTACACGAATCATATTTACATTCGCACTCGATAAATTTTTGAAAGTAAAATATTTAAGTGTACTGTTTGAAAGATTACTTTTTTGAAAATCTAAAAAAAAAGCAGTGGGAGAAGAAATATTTGAACTGAACTTTATGCTATCAGTTGTCGTTCCAATTGCATTAATAGAACCATTAATCAATATGTAAAAATCCTGATTCCGAATAACTTCAACACCAGCTTCAATTGTGAGAGTTGCGGAGGATGAAACTCCAATATTACCATTCATAATATAGGGGCTTCCTATTTTAGTCCAAGTAGTATTAGTCGTAATATTCCCACTCACATTAGTCTGTGCCTGCAAAAAGTTAATAGAAAAATAAAGCAAAGTTACAAAAGCAATTAATTTACTTTTGACTAAAGGGTGTACCACGGGAATAAGTTTATTCATTTGATTGTATGCAAAATCAGTTGAACTCAACAAATACAATATACACTTAATGTTTTATCTTAAAAACAATTATTTACAAGGCATGTTTAATTATTTGTAACTATTCAGTATTTCTAAAAATAAATAAAAAACGGCAGGTTATCCACATAAT
>JBDNHS010000304.1:0-6117 GCA_041688685.1 Kapaibacterium sp. (SeqCode) | reverse complement strand
GGGCAAGTATGCCATTCATTTATAGTGGTATCATATTGCAAACCTGGGTCAGCAGATTTCCATGCACTTAGATTAATTTTCGCCCATAGGTCTTTTGCTCTAAGTGACTTACATACTTTGCCGTTAGTTCTCCATTTCAAGTCCCACATTTCGTCATTTTCGACTGCTCTCATAAATTCATTTGTAACTCTAACCGAATTATTTGAATTTTGACCACTTACAGTTATATAAGCTTCGCCTTCGTAATGTGTATCATAAGATTCGAAACTAAGTGAAGTAAATCCTTGTTTTACCAAGTCAATAGTTCTATCAATATAATTCAAAGTTACGCCACGGTGGACAGCATTTTTGATTAACTTATTTAATTTAGTATTAGTTTTTCTATCAGGATTATTTACAGCTTCTTCAAGTATAGCTTTTAAGAAAGTAGAGTTGATTTTTGAACCAGCAACTAATGCTGCAACTTTCTCTTCTTCTTTTGCTTTCCATTGAATAAATTCTTCAACATCTGGATGGTCAATATCAACAACAACCATTTTGGCAGCACGCCTTGTTGTCCCTCCAGATTTGATAGCACCAGCTGCTCTATCAAATATTTTCAAGAAACTCATCATACCAGATGAAACACCACCACCAGAGAGCTTTTCGCCTAATCCTCTTAATTGAGAAAAATTTGAACCAGTACCACTACCAAATTTGAAAATTCTTGCTTCTCTTGTAGCCAAATCAAATATACCACCTTCGCTTAACATATCATCTTTTACAGATTGGATAAAACAAGCATGCGGTTGAGGTCTCGAATAAGCATCTTTAGATTTAGATAATTCACCATTACTAGGATCTACGAAATAATGTCCTTGTTCCGAACCAGTAATTCCATAAGCCCAAGCAAGTCCAGTATTAAACCATTGAGGAGAATTTGGAGCAGCCATTTGATTCATTAGCATATATACCAATTCATCATAAAAAATCTGAGCGTCCTTTTCGTTATCAAAATATTTATTTGTTTCGCCCCAATGTCTCCAAGTGCCGGCTAATCTATGAGCAACTTGCCTAATAGAGTTTTCAGCGCCCAAAATTTGTTTGCCATTTTCGTCTAAAAGAGGATTACCAGTTTCATCAACTTGAGGTACACCAGTTTTACGGAAATACTTTTGAGCCAAAATGTCAGTAGCTACTTGAGACCAAAAAGTAGGAACTTCAACATTGTTCATTTCGAATACTTTTGAACCATCAGTATTTTTGATAGCAGAGGTTCTAAAAGTGTAATTAAACAAATCATAAGCGGATTTGCCTTCTTGTGTAAATCGTCTATTAATTTTCATAGAGATTCCGTTTTAATAAATTTTAAAAAGATATAAGTTTATTTTAGCGTTTTTTAATTTTAAAATAAGTAATATTTTTTACTTATTTTTGTCATTTTATATTATAATTTTTTATTCTAAATTTATATTTGATATTTACATTTATTTTTGTCTAAAAATAAAATTAGTGTAAATTTAATAGAAATTTAGGAAAGTAAACATAGTCAACATCTTCACTCAGAATTCATCGCAAATTCATCTAATTTGAACAATTTTGGTTAATATTAGCCATATTTTGCGTAAAAATTCATACAAAGGGATAAAATGGCAAAATATAAATAATTCAAAATTGTAAAATTAGAGTATGCAAATAAACATAATTTTATGTGAAAAAAAACAAAATTTGTATTATGTTAAGAATTTCTAAATATGTATAATTTTTACATATTTTTCAACAATTAACACTAATTACTTATTAAAATAAATAAAACATCTGTTATTTATTTTATTGATTTTGAATGTCCCTACTATTCAGAGTTTCAACTAATAATTTTAGAATTATCAGAACAAAATATATTTTATCTACAACAAAAGTTTCAATTTTATTATTAATTTTATTATTATTAATTTTATTACTTTTGTTACTTTTGTATATTATTAAAATTCAAAGTTGAAATTCAAATATTCAAAAAATAAATAAATGATTGAAATAATAATTGAGTATCTAAAATATATAGATGTGACTCTATTTTATTTTATAAATGTAAATTTATCAAATGCTGCTTTTGATAAATTGATGCCATTAGTTACGAATCTGAAGTATTGGTTACCAATTTATTCGATTGGAGCAATATTTTTAGTTTATAGATATAAAATACGTGGATTGTTGATAATTATTTTATTACTTTTGACGGCTGGTTTGTGTGATTGGACAGGTGCAATTTTGAAAGATTTTTTTGATAGATTAAGACCTTGTTGGGAATTAAACAATATAAATTTATTGGTACCATGTGGAGCCGGAAAGTCTTTCCCATCTAATCATTCGGCAAATAATTTTGGTGCTGCTATAGTACTAACATATTTTTTTAGACAAAAATGGTATTATTATTATTTTGCAGCTTTATTGGTAGCGTTATCAAGGGTATTTATAGGAGTTCATTATCCCTTTGATATTTTTGGGGGTGCAGCTTTGGGCTCTATAATTGGGGTTTGTGTGATATTTTTATACAAAAGATTAATTTTGATGGAAAGAGTAAAAAAATTAATTGACCCAATAAAATAAAAAATCCAATTTATATATTTATTTATTAAAACATTTATAACATTTGTAATACAATTACGTGTAGTTAGTTGGTATAAAAATGAAGGGAGTTTTCAAAATATAAAATATCAATTTTAAACAATTATGAATGAACTAAATATTACTAAAATAGATAATCCTAAAATAAAAAATAAAGATAACTTTATGAATATTATACTAATATTTGGAGCTTGTCTAATATTTTCTGCTTTTTTAATTAGTGAAGGTATCAAAACAATATCTTCATCAAAAAATATTATTACTGTTACCGGCTCTGCCAAAGAATCAATCACCTCTGATTATGGGTATATTTCAATAAACATAACATCGAAATCACCGACATCTGATTTGGCTTACAGTAAGATAATTGAAAATAATAAAAAGATTATTGATTTTTTTAAGAAATTAAACTTAAAAGATGAAAGCTTTAGCATTAGTATGATTAATATTAATGAAATTGAAAAGTATAATCAAAATGGTAACCCAATTGGTGAAATATTATATTATCAAGGATCTGAGACTTTGACAATAGAATCAAGTGATGTTCAATTAATTGAAAGAATATCAAAATTAGATATAAGAGAATTATATAATTTAGAAGTAAAAGTTAATTTTAACCTTCCAGTATTTAGTTATACAGGTGCACAGGATTTGAAAATAAATATGCAAGCCAAAGCAACTCAAGATGCAAAACAAAGAGCTCTAAAGATTGCCGAAGCAAGTGGAAGCGACATTGATAGGTTAGTTAATGCCCGAATGGGTGTAATTCAAATTGTACCCAAAGGCTCAACTGAAGTAAGTGATTGGGGTTACAATGATAATTCCTCAATCGAAAAAGAAATAATTGCTGTTGTAAATGTGAGTTTTAGTGTTAAATAATTTATAAATTAATAATAAAAAACAACAATTAAAAATATTTTAGTTTGTAACTTTATATTAAAATCTATGAAAACAATACTTATATCTGTATTTCTTTTTATAACATTTATTGGCTGCGAACATAATTTAACATCTAACAGCGATGTGAGTTCTAAATTAAATGGCAAATGGCAATTAATTGATGAGTATAATAAAAATTCAAAGAATTTAATTATTACTGTCAAAGATGGGAATTGGACTGTTGAAAATGGTTGGTTTAAAGATAATAACCCTTTTAGAATAGAAGAATACAATTCTAAATTTATAGTAACTTTAATTCATAACAAAATCGAAACTTTTGTTGATTCTTTGGGTAATATAAAAGAATTGTATTCTGATACTAAATTGATAATGAAGTTTAATAATAATGATACATTATACTTATCTCCATTAGATCCAATTGTTGCTAATAATGCAGGAATATTGAAACTTATTAGAAAAAAATAATAAATTTAAATATTTAATTAGATAATTTGATAAATTTAAATAAAAAACAAAATCAATAATCCTATGATTAAACAAAATTTCGCTCCAAATAAAGCTGTTAGATTAGAAAATGCAGATTGTAGACTAATAATAGATAAAAATAAATTTAAGTTTAAAAATACTTCAGAAATAAAACCACTTAACAAAGTAATTGGACAACCAAGAGCTTTGGAGGCATTAAGATTAGGTGCTCAATTAAATGCAAGAGGTTATAATATATTTGTAACTGGGCTATCTGGTACTGGCAGAATGTCTGCTGTAAAGCAAATGTTGGAAGAGCTAAACTTAGATTCGGAATGCCCTATTACTTATGATTATTTGTATGTTAATAACTTTAAAGAACCACATAAACCTTTGTTATTAAAATTAATTAGAGGGAGCGGTTTAGAATTTAGAAAAACAATCGAAAATTCAATCGAACTAATTAGACAAAGATTACCAAAATTATTTGAAGAAGAGCCACACATTTCTAATCGCAAGAAATTCATAGCTGCTTTTCAAAATCAACAAATAGACTTAATTTCTGAATTTGATGAAAAAATATTACCTCTCGGTTATATCAGAGGACAGCTCGAAAATGAAGAAGGTGTGTTGATTCCAGATATTTTTAAATTATATAAAGATAAACCTGTAGCAATTGATGAGTTGGAACAATTACAAACTAAAAGAAAACTTTCAAAAGCTGATTTAGTTGAAATAAAAGCTAAATTAGTTGAATTAAGAAATGAATTTATGGACGTATCCAAAAAAAGTATGAAGCTTTTGATGGATTTTAAGAAAGAATTAGCTAATATTGATAAAGCAACTGCTATTACACTTGTTCAATCAATTTTGGAAGTGATTAGAGAAAAATTTAATAATGATAATGTCCTTAATTATTTGAATGAAGTACAAAATTATATTTTAAATAATTTGAATATGTTTCTATTACATTCAGAGAATTTGCCATCAATTTCAAATGTTGATAATGAAGTAAGCTCTATTGACTTTTTTAATCAATTCAAAGTTAATTTGTTAATTGATAATTCTATCACCGAGTGCGCTCCTATCATAATAGAGAAAACTCCAAACTATTCAAATTTATTTGGTACTTTTGAAAGAGTATTTGACCAAAGGGGCTTTTGGCGTACTGATTTTACGATGATTAAAGCCGGTTCGATATTACAGGCAGATAAAGGTTTTTTGATTGTTAATGCCGAGGATTTGTTCTCCGACCCAAATGTTTGGTTTGCTCTCAAAAGGGTTTTGTTGTATAATGTTTTGGAATTACAACCAATTGATTCTGTATTTCAAGTTTCACAAAGTCATCTGAAACCAGAAGAGATTAAAGTTGATATTAAATGTATAATTATTGGTGGCGATACTTTATATAAAATTTTGTATCAGAATGAAAAAGGATTCAAAAAAATATTCAAAATTAATGCACAATTTGATTATGAAACACAATTAAATGATGTAATGATTGAGAATTATACTCAATTTATTTCTAAATTATGTACGGAAGAGAATTTGCCCCATTGCTCGCCGAATGGAGTATCTGCAATTATCGAATGGGCAGTTGGACACTCTGGTAATAGAAAAAGAATTACACTTAAATTTTCAGATGTAGCTGATTTGATTAGAGAATCTGCCTTTTATGTAAAAAGTGGCACAAACATTAATTTAATTGATGCAGAAGATGTATATAAAGCTATTTATTGGCAAAAGCATAGAAATGATATGGTTGATGAAAAAATCAAATATCAAATAGAAACGGGAATTATTTTAATTGATACAGATGGGAAAAGAATTGGTCAAATTAATGGTTTGACAGTTATGGACACTGGTTTAGTATCATTTGGTAAACCATCAAGAATTACTGCAAATCTGAGTCTTGGTAATAAAGGTATCATAAATATAGAACGTGAAGTTGAAATGAGTGGGAATTTACACAATAAAGGTGTATTAATTTTGACTTCATATTTACAGAATAAATACGCAAAACTATTCCCTCTTTCATTTAATGCCTATATTGCTTTCGAACAAAATTATGGTGGAGTTGATGGTGATAGTGCAACTGCTGCCGAAATTATATTATTACTTTCTATTTTATCTGACTTACCAATAAAT
>JBDNHS010000303.1:0-3741 GCA_041688685.1 Kapaibacterium sp. (SeqCode) | reverse complement strand
TAACGAGTCAGTTGTTGAATTTCAAGAAAATAAGAAAGATGAAACTATTACAATAACTGGTGAATTAGAACAAGGGACAATAAAAATTTATATAGAATATGAACATTGTATAGGTATAGATATGGATGGATTATATTACGTAAAACAAGACGATTCAATAATTTTTTCCACACAACTAGAACCAATATACGCAAGAAAATTATTTCCTTGTTTTGATAGTCCTAATTTAAAAAGTACATTTGATATAACAATAGAAAGTGATAAAGACAAGACATTTTTATCTAATATGCCAATATCTGAAACTAAGATATTGGGAATTAATAAAATAGTTAAATTTGAAACTGCTCCATTAATGTCTACATATTTAGTTTGTATTGTTGTAGGTGATATTATAAAGGGAGAACCGGTAAAAGTGAGAGATGCTTTATTTGTCAATGGATATTATTTTGTTAAATCGACAAATTTACTAAAGTCATCAATAAAAACAACTGCATTATCTATCAAATATTATGAAAATTTATTTGGAATCGATTATAAATTACCGAAATTAGATATAATCGCAATTCCAAATTTTTTGTCAGGAGCTATGGAAAATTGGGGTTTGGTTACATTTAGAGAATCAGGATTAATGACTGATAAAGTTGAAAATCTTAATTGGATAATCAATAACATAGAAGTAATATTTCATGAAATATCACATCAGTGGTTTGGAAATTTAGTTACATTAAATTCTTGGAAAGATATATGGTTAAATGAAGCTACAGCTACTTATTTTTCTTGGCTAGGCTTAATAGATAATTATAAAAAATTATATCCAACACAATGGTACTATTTAACTACGTATAGGTCAGCAATGTTGATGGATGGATTTAAATCGACTCATCCAATTAGTACAGAAATAAAATCACCAAATGACGTAATTCAATATTTTGATGAAATATCTTATTCAAAGGGGTCTTGTTTAATAAATTATATATCAGAATTTATGAATAGAGATAATTTTATGTTAGGAATAAGTGATTATTTAAAAAAATATTCTTGGCAAACAGCAACGCCAGAAGACTTATATTCAATGCTTGACGCAAAAACAACGGATAAAACTTATTCAATAAGTAATTTAATGAAAGAGCTTGTTAATGTAAAAGGTTATCCGTTGATAACAGTAAAAAAAACAAATAGTAAATATATTATAACTAAACAAAAATATTTATTTGTAAAATCTAATGAAGATTCTGATTTAGATTTCAACATGGAATTTCCATTTAAAATAAAATATAAAACTAATGAAAAAATTATTGAAATCATAATTAATTTTAAAAATGAAATTATTTTAGAGAATGAGCCAATTGTAAATGTGGATAACATGATGCTTTGTATGATAAATTATGATAATTATTATCCGGATATTGATTTAATGACTATTCCTGAATTAATGCATCAGATAGATTGTATATATTATTTATCCATATCCGGTTATAAAAAATTGGATGATTTTAATAATTGGATTTTGCAAATATTCGAAAAAATAGACTTTGTAAAAAATTTAAATAAAACTCTGTGTCTATTTAATTTGATTGTAAAAAATATATTAAGTTTAAAATATATAATAAATTCATCAAAAAATGAAAAAAGTAATTATGGAATTGAATTTAATAAATTTATTAAAAAAATAAATTCCCATATAATTACTATATTATTGCACGTATTAAAAATAGAAAAAAATAATATAGTAATTATAAGTTGGATTACTGAATTACTAAATTTTTTAACGGAATTTGAAAACGAAAATATAATTAAATTATGTGAAAATATATTCGAGACATTGTATTTAAATAATCAATCAGCAAAATTTAAAACTTTTCCATTACACGAAATTTTATTTAAAACAATTATTAAAAACTCTCCAGATTCATATAATCAAATTATAAAAATTAAAAATGAAACACCTGATGTATTTATTAGAAATTCTGCTACTTGGGCATTGGCATATAATACAACAATTTCCAAATTAGAACTTATTATGGAAAATTTATTTGATTATGTTAAATTACAGGACATTGCTACTTTTATATCGCATTTATCCAAAAATCCGCTTATTCAAGAACGAATGATTGATTGGGTTCTTACTGATGTAAAAACAAATTCTCATATTTCTTATAAAAATTTAGCACATATTATAGAAAGATTAACTCCCACTATTTATAATTTGGAATTACTCGATAAATTGAAAACATTTTATATTAAAGAAAATGATCCAAGTATTTATTCTATCGAACTTGATAAAATTGAATGGCATATTAATATTGTTAAAAATATATCAAATTATGAAAAAGGAAATTAAAAAAATATTTTATAGATGACTGAGAATAGTTTTGATATCTGCTTCTACTTTATTCAAATTACCAGCGCCTTTATATTCATTTAGCTGTTTTCCTTTATGAAAAATTTTAATAGTTGGAATTGACCGAATACTAAAATTATATAGGATTTTTTCACTTAAAAGTGTTTCGTCATCATCAACATCGAATTCTATAAATTTAACATCCGGATTTGTTGCATATTGTTTTTTTAAATTATGATATGTTTCTAAAAATGTTTTGTTTTTACAAGGACCACACCAACTAGCACTAAATTTTAGTACCAGACATTGTGTTTCATTTATAATGGAAAAAAGTTCTTTAGGAGTTTTGGGAAAAGTTGCCATGTTGTATATAATATTGATAGATTATAATGTTTAAATAAATTATAAATCATATAGTTAAATTTTCAATTTTATTCAATATAAACAAATAATAGGTAATTACTCGGATTTACTGTTTTTTTCGTAATAATTTATATTTACAAATAATAGCAAAATTAAAATTAAAAATAACATTGTAACAAATATATTAATATTACATCCTTGACTAGAACTATTTTCATTATCAAATGGTTCTACAGTATTTGGATAACACGGATTACCGCCAGCAGCACCAGTACCACATCTGGCTTGATGTCGCAACATTAAAGGATTTATTTGATTACATGTTCCGTCAGATACACCAGTAACATGCATTTGATTAGATCTTCCATAAAGCATTTGATTATTTTTAGCATCATAAAAAGTATTTTGTTTGTGAGCAGAATTATATGCATCAATTTGACATTGAGAAAGGGGGAGATTAAAACGAGACATTATTTATATTTAATATATAATATTAAATATATATTATTTTTGATTTAATTCTATTGTATATCTTTTGCAATAGCTAAAATATCTATTTTAATATTGGTTTTATATACATAAAATGTATTTTTAAAAGCTCTAACTTTTGTTCCATTAATATTCTTTCTAAATTTAGTCGTTGATTCAAATAATCTTAAACTTGAAGACAAATATTTATTTTTTGAATTTATATTTTTTTCTCCAAGTTTTGTTATTTCCATCCAACCTATTTTTTTATCAGGATTTAACATAACTCTCGAATCTTTATAATTTCTATAAAAAATAGAACATTCATAATTTTGAGAAATACTATAATTAAATTTTACTATATTCTTTGCTAATATATCCATATTTATATAATATAAATCATCTTTAATATTAAAACCTCGCGTACCTTCCATTATACATTTTTCTTCAAATTGTTTACATATTTTTTTTAAATCATCTTTATATTGGGAATTTTTATTATTAGATTCCTTATTTATATCTTCTTTATTTATATCCTCTCTATTTATATTTTCTTGACTTTTTGAATT
>JBDNHS010000302.1:0-4284 GCA_041688685.1 Kapaibacterium sp. (SeqCode) | reverse complement strand
GGAACACAAAGCCAATTTTTTCATTTCTTACAGCTGCTAATTCTTTGTCGGTTTTGCCCGTAAGCAAAATGTTATCAATATAAAGTTCACCTTTATAACTCGTATCCATTGTGGAAAGTATATATAATAAAGTTGACTTACCACAACCAGACCGACCTATAATAGAGATAAAATCCATACTTTTTAATTGAAATGAAATATCCTTTAATACATCAATTTGTACAGGGTCGTAAAATGATTTATTAATTAATTTAGCTTCTAAAACTACTCTATTATCTTCACTATTTTGACTAACTTGATTATCTTTATTATTATTCATTTACCTTACTCTAATGATTATTACAGGGTCAAGTTTACTGGCTTTTCGAGCTGGGAACCAACCGGCAAAATATGTGGTAAACAAAGCAAAAGTAATAGCGGTTATATAATATCTAATTCCGTAGTCAATGGGATAAGTCTCAACTGTCGGTAGAGACGCTGTAACAAATGGAATCGAATCTATCAACAAAGACAACAGAAAGCCAAATAATAATCCAGCCACACCGCCACAAATCCCTATAGTCAAAGATATAGTTGTAAATATTTTCTTTATATCACTGCTATCAAAACCAGTTGCCTTCAAAATAGCAATTGTATCCATTTTTTCATAGATAAGCATATTTAATATATTAGAAATCCCAAATCCAGAAACAATCAAAAGTGTAAGTCCGACTGCATAAGAAATCAATGAACGAACACTACTTCCAGTTTCAAATTGTGAGTTTGCAGTTTGGATATCTTCAGCATCTACACCAAATAATTTAGAATATTCTATGGCTATCATTGGTGCTTTTTCAATTTCATAAATCTTTATTTGAATATCACTGATATAGTTTTCTGGCTTACCTAATAATTTTTGAGTAGTTGCCAAACTCGCATAACTTTGAACTTTATCTAATTCTGCCATTCCAGATTGAAAAAAACCAACAACTTTGAGTGAAAATTGTTCACCATTTGAAGTAGTAATATTGATTATATCTCCAACTTTTGCCAACATTTTATCAGCTGCACCTTTCCCAAGAATTATACTATTAGCAATTTTTTTTAAGTCCTTATAATCTCCTTCGATAACATAATCATTAAAGAAAAAAAGTTTAGCTTCTTTTTCTACATCAATTCCATTTATTACACCGTTTAACTCAATATTACCTACATTATAAAATACCTGAGTTGAGATTTTCGGTGCAATTCCAAATACTCTTTTGTCATTTTCTAATTGATTTATGATTTTTGCTACATTATAAATTTCTTTTCTGGTATTATGTGGCTTTACAGAATTAATAAAGTTGTAATTATCTTTATACTTTGAACTCATAGAAATTGGTTGGTTGTCAGAAATCTTTAAATCATTGTATAATCTAATATGTGGAGTTCGATTGAGAATTAAACTATCCAATAATGTGTTTAACCCCTCCATAAATCCAAGCAAAGCAATAAACAAAGTAATACTAAATGTAACTCCTACTGCCGCTACTCCTGTTTGCTTCCATCTTGCAATAATTAAGGCGAAAGCGATTTCAGTTATATATTTTACTCTCATTTTCCTTGCTTAATTATTTTACTACTTTTGCTTAATCCATTGATTATTTCAACTTTATTATAATCTAATAGTCCAATTTTTACTTTTTGCATTTTACCACTTTCCAACATAACAGTAGAATCATTTAGTAAATAGTCTCTTTCTATTATAAGAACATTTTCTTTCGTTTGAATTAAAATATTACATTCAGTAGTTAGATTTGGGTAAAGCACTTTGGGTCTATCAACAAATCCAGCTACAGCTTTAAAAGTCCGTGTTTTGGCATTCATTATATGGTCAATAGAAGTAATTTTAGCTTCAAAAACTTGATTTTTGTAACTATCCATTCTGACAAATACTGTTTGGTCTTTTTTGATTTTAGTTATATCGTATTCATCTACACTTAATTCTATTTCAAAGTCATCTGCTCCGATTATAGCTATTGGAGATAAGTTATTGACTATCTCGCCTTTTTCTTTATAAATTTGATAAATGACCCCATATATTTCACTTTTTACATAAAAGTCACTCTCTAAAAGTTTTGATATTTCTAAATTATTTTTTGATTGTTTCGATATTAATTGTAGTTGATTTTTTAAGTCATTATATTTTGTTATCGAACTTGTTAAATTTAGTTTAGAATTTTCATAATTTAATTCTTTTTGTTCCAATTCAATTTTAATTCCAATACCTTTCTCCCAAAGATTTTTTTGTCTAACAAATAATAAAGAGTCATTTGTTAATTTTTGTTTCGCTAATTTTATTGCTTTTTCAGCTTCGTTTACTTTTTCTAAATTAAAATTATAATCAGAGTAAACTGAATTTAATCTTGCGTTTTTAAATGCTAATTTGGAGCTTTCATTATAAATCTGAATAATGGTATCTCCTTTTCGCACAGCACTGCCTTCTGTTAATACAACTTTGGCAACAATACCATTTATTTTACTAAATACTTCATATTGATTTTTACTTTTAATAATTCCAGAAGCATAAACGCTTTCGGTTATATTTTTAATTTCAGGATTTATATATTTCGTTTCTTCATTACAAGAGGCAAAAAACATCAAAATAAAAAAGTACCCAAAATTCTTAATTATTATTTTACTTTTATTCATAATATTTATATCTAAAAACTAAAATATACAAAATAATAGTTGATTTATTTTACATACCAAAAAAAATAGTTGTAATTTACCTTTATAATCCCAGATTATTAAATTTGTGTAATTTAGTGTTGTTTTTTAAATGAATAATTAAAATAATCACAAAAAAAACCTAATCAGACTTTATATCTAATTAGGTTTTCTTTTTAATTGCATTTTTTAATTAAATTCTAAATCACAACCTTCACTCTTACCAACCCAAAACCCAAGCAAATATAAGTGGAGCAACAATTGTAGCATCCGACTCAACTATGAATTTGGGTGTTTGTATATCTAATTTACCCCAAGTGATTTTTTCATTTGGTACGGCACCAGAGTATGAACCATAGCTTGTAGTAGAGTCAGATATTTGACAGAAATACGACCAAAATGGAACATCATGCCACTCTAAATCTTGATACATCATAGGTACTACACAAATTGGAAAATCCC
Organism: Kapaibacterium sp. (SeqCode); assembly: GCA_041688685.1. Lineage (GTDB taxonomy): Bacteria > Bacteroidota > Ignavibacteria > Kapaibacteriales > UBA2268 > JBDNHS01. The sequence goes on along the minus strand of JBDNHS010000302.1, from coordinate 1,131 downwards.
CAGCAATCCCGCCACCAATTTGGAAGAATCCAACACCTTTTCCAGCAGAATTATTACGATACCAATCCGCAAGCCATACCATATACTCAATACCGGACTTCATAGTCGAAGCTTTTAATTGATTTTTGATAATATAAGATGCGAAAATATTACCCATAGTCGAATCTTCCCAACCTGGAACTACAATAGGTATGTTTTTTTTAGCAGCGGCAAGCATCCAAGAGTTTTTAGGGTCGATTTCGTAATATTGTTCCAAATCGCCCGATAAAAGCATTTTATACATATACTCGTGTGGAAAATATCTTTCATTATTATCTTCGGCAGTTTTCCATTGGTGGTGGATATGTTTTTGCAATCTTCTAAATGCTTCTTCCTCTGGAATACAAGTATCTGTAACTCTATTATAGTGATTTTCTAATAAATCCCACTCATCTTGTGGAGATAAATCACGGTAGTTTGGTACTCTTTTATAATGTGAGTGAGCTACCAAATTCATTATATCTTCTTCCAAATTGGCACCAGTACAAGAAATAATCGCAACTTTATCCTGTCTTATCATTTCGGCAAGTGATTTGCCAAGTTCAGCAGTTGACATTGCTCCAGCAAGAGTTATCATCATTTTCCCACCTTCCAAAAGGTGAGTTTCATAACCTTTTGCAGCGTCAACAAGTGCCGCAGAATTAAAATGTAAGTAGTGATTTTCGATAAATTGAGATATAGGACCACGAGTTTGAGACATAATTCCCTCATTATTTTAGTTAGTAATATAATTTATTTCAAAATTACGTAAAAAAAAAAGTAATTTTGTATAATAAATTTAATTAATAATACAAAAACTTCACTTTTTATGCAAAGCACAAAAACAATTTCTCGAATAATAGGCATTTTGTTTATTTCTGCCTTCTTTTTTTATGGATACGGTAACTACTTAGTAGATGATTATCTAAAAAGCAATTCATTCAACAAACAAAATTCCAACTCAGCCATCATTGGAGCTGTGCTGATGTTAATTAATTCTGTGGTAGTTTTGGTAATTGGAATTCTAATTAACAAATTATTCAAAAAAAACTATAATTTAATTGCAAAAGCTTACTTATTTGCAAGAATAATTGAGGCATTTTGCTTGGCATT
>JBDNHS010000301.1:0-16979 GCA_041688685.1 Kapaibacterium sp. (SeqCode) | reverse complement strand
TTTTTCATTTTTTTTTAAATTATAGTTTTTTAAAATAATTATTGCTCATAATTAAGCGAAGGAATATTATAAGTTTTTGTTTGATAATTAGTTATATTTTCACGAAGTTTAATTTTAGTTTTTTTCAAGCCCGTACTATTTATTTGTAAAAGCACATTTTCCACCTGTGAAAAATTACCTTGATTCATAGTACCTATAAAATTAAATTGAATGAATCCAGTTTGATTTGCATAAAACTTAACTTCAATTGTATTTGAATCTAACTCATTAACATTAAAGTAATTATTACTTACAATTGTAGTATTTATATAAGGGCTTACTACTACAATTGGGTAAATAGGACTTATTTCAGTTACAGTTGTATTAATTGTATCTATTGTATATTCAATTAATGTTACAATATCAAATTGCTTGTGAGTAAGGAATGATACATAAGTACTATAATTTATTGTATCAAAAACTAAAACTGAATGGTAAAAATCCTCAGGATTAAAAATCCATTTATTTTGATCTAAAACATCATAATTAGCACCATTATTTCTAATTAGCACACTTTTAGTTGTAATTTTATCATTACACCACACTGTTGTTACAGCATCTTCTGTTCCATCTCCATCTTTATCAGTGTAAACCTTTTTTTTGAAATGGAGTTTTTTATTAGACGAAGAGCAATCTCCTTTAACTTCACGACTTGATGGCTCGGCATTTAATATAATAGAGGAAGATACACAAATAAGGATTATTGCTAAAATAAATATTTTCATAATTTTCTATTCTTTAATAAATTGTGATTTAAAAGTATTGTTTTCAGTTCTAATAATTATAAAATATGCTCCGTTTGTTAAATCTAAAATTGATATTTCTAAGTTACTTTTACTTATTTCATTGTAAGTATACGACTTTATTTCATTCATATTACTATTATAAATATTTATACTTTTAATATTTTCATTTTTTAAATTTAATTTCAAAATATCACTAGATGGATTTGGATAAATATCAATGTTAGTATTTTCAATATCTTCATTTTCTATTGAAGATTTAAACATTGTAGTGTTAAGATTGTAAAGCATACCTGAATCTGTATTACACTCAGATTTATATTCAGCAAATTTCAATGAATCACTGTTGTAAAAATCAATGTCAATTCTTTGTAGAGTATCTAAAGAACATATCAAAGTGTCCATAGTTAAATAATTTGAAGATATAAAAGCATTATCATTATTTGAAGTTGTATTATTGGGCTTATCTGCAATTAAAAATGGTCCAATTCTTCCTTGCTTTTCGCCATCAACCCATATGTCTGCATGGTCAAAATTGCCATTATTATCAAAGTCATGCATAACAATTGTAATATCAAATGAACCCCACATGTTCTTAACTTTTTTCTTCAAAGTAATACTTGGTTTAGAAAAAGTAATATTAACAAAAATAAAAAAAAGTAGTGTTAAAAACAAAAGTATTTTTTTCATATTTATTTCCGTATGATAATTTTATAATAATTTATTAATTGTTAGAATGGAATACACTTTAAGCCGATTTATGTTTAAAATAAATTTATTCGTTTACAATTCGGCTTTGTATTCAAATTCATTAATTACAAACAATTAAAGTATTTATCACTTTCACAGTTACAACTTACGAAACTTTCATAAAAAAAAAAAAACGAATATAAATAAAAAGTTTTCCACAATTTGAACTACATTTTTCAAATTGCAATATAGAAAGATTAAGTTAGTCTGTATTAATGTAGATATTGCGTAAATGGGGTTTGTGTTTTATTGATGAAAAGTATGAAGGGAATCCCCAGCCGATTGCTTTGCAACCGACCTGTCAATAAGCACATAAAATAGGGTGGTGGGAGAGAAAGAAAGAAGTATTTTTTATTTGGTAGTATTTAAAAGGTATTATTTAATGAATAGTTTTGAGACCCCACCCCGTGAAAATAAATTTTCACGACCCGCCCCGAGGCAGGTTTTTAAGAGGAAAAAATCGAAAAAATAGTGTAATTTAGTGCAGTTTTTGGAAGGGACTCCTCCCTAAATTCCGCAAATTTTGAGATTGGGTTGGAAAATTAAAATTTGGAAGACGACCCGCCGGTCGTATCTACATTAAAAAAATCGAAAAAATAGTGTAATTTAGTGCAGGTTTCCTGCCACCTCCTTTCTTTTTTGTCTAAATTACTTAAAATCAATTATTAATTCTTATTTTTGTAATCTTTTTTTAACTATATTCAATAATTGTGTTTATTAAATATAGTACATTGTAATTTTGTTTTTTTATAAAATTAAAATTATAACTAAATATTAAATATAACTAAACCATGCAAATTAAGAACTATAGAAACTTTTGTATTATTGCTCATATTGATCACGGTAAATCTACTTTGGCTGATAGGATGCTCGAAATGACGGGTAGAATTACTCAACGTGAGATGAAAAATGCCCAAATATTGGATGATAATCCACTTGAACAAGAACGTGGAATTACAATCAAATTGCACGCTATCCAAATGGATTACAAAGCAAAAAATGGTGAAATTTATAAATTAAATTTGATAGACACCCCTGGTCACGTTGATTTTTCTTATGAAGTGTCTCGTTCACTTGCTGCTTGCGAAGGTGCGATTTTGGTTGTTGATGCTACACAAGGAATTGAAGCACAAACAATAAGTAACCTATATCTTGCAATGGAACACGACTTAGAAATTATCCCTGTGATAAATAAAATTGATTTGCCATCTGCTGTTACAACTCTGGAAAGTGTAAAAAAACAAATTACTGACTTAATTGGAATTAATGAAGATGAATTAATTTATGCATCTGCCAAAAACGGTATCGGAATTGAAGATATTCTTGAAGCAGTTGTAAGTAGAATTCCTGCACCAAATGGCGATGAGAACAAACCACTTAGAGCATTGATTTATGATTCGATATTTGATGCGTACAAAGGCGTAATAGTTTATGTCAGAGTAATAGATGGTATTATTCGTGAAGGCGAAAAAGTAAGATTTATGATGGCAAACCAAACTCAGATTATTGAAGAGGTTGGGGTGCTACACATGACAAGACATAGAACAGGTGAACTAAAAGCTGGTGATGTCGGTTATATTACTGCTGCAATCAAAACTTTAACTGATACGAAAGTTGGTGATACAATCACTAATTTCAAAAACGGTGCTGAAGTTGCAATTGCAGGATTTAAAGAAGTAAAACCAATGGTATTCAGTGGGATTTATCCCAATGTTTCTGATGATTATGAAAGTCTCAGAGAAGCATTATCAAAATTATTACTTAATGACTCCTCTATTTCATTCGAACCAGAGACTTCAAAAGCCTTAGGTTTTGGATTTAGATGTGGATTTTTGGGTATGCTTCACATGGAGATTGTTCAAGAGAGATTAGAGCGTGAGTTCAACCAAAATATCATTACTACTGTTCCTAACGTTAGATATAGAGTGATTCGCCATCACGCAGAGGATTTATTGGTAGATAATCCATCTCAATTACCACTTTTAGGTGATATTAAAGAAATAATGGAGCCATTTATCAAAGCTCAAATCATTACTCCGTCTGAGTTCATTGGTAATATTATGAAACTTTGTATGGACAAACGTGGTGTAATGCTTAATACATCATATTTATCTCCAGAAAGAGTTGAATTATCTTTCGAATTGCCTCTTGCAGAAGTTGTTTTTGACTTTTACGATAAATTAAAATCACAAACTAAAGGTTATGCATCTTTAGATTATGAATTTACTGATGAAAAACCAGGTGACTTAGTAAAATTAGATATTCTTTTAAATTCTGAGCCGGTTGATGCATTTTCGTCAATTGTTCATAGAGATAAAGCTTATGAATGGGGCAAAAGACTTTGTACAAAATTAAAAGAACTTATCCCACGTCAGATGTTTGATATTGCAATTCAAGCGTCTATAGGTGCTAAAGTTATAGCCAGAACTAATATTTCTGCATCAAGAAAAGACGTAACAGCAAAGTGTTATGGTGGTGATATTTCACGTAAGAAAAAATTACTTGATAAACAAAAAGAAGGTAAAAAGCGAATGAAACAAGTGGGTAATGTCGAAATTCCACAAGAAGCTTTCCACGCAGTATTAAGTATTGATTAGAAAAAAGACAAATAACAAAAAGACAAGTAATCAAACTACTTGTCTTTTTTTGTGTTTTTTTACACCACCCACTACCACCTATGTCGAAAAAATCGCAAAAAATCGACATAGGTTTAAAGTATGTCGATTGAATAAAGATAGGTATTATTGTGGGAGGAGTGATAATATTAACAATTTTAAAATCTTAGTGAATTATAATTGTAACTATCTTAGATTTTGATTAATTTTGTACAAACGAATTACTTCTAAAATTTTAAATCAATAAATATGAAAATTATTAAAAAACTAAATACAATTGCCTTATTATCTATAATGTTAGCATTTTTATTTAGCTCATGTACTCCATACTCAGATAATAGTTACCAAATGTTTGCAATAGACTACACTGGGGGTACTCTTAATGAAAATAAAATTGAATATAAAGATGACAATCTAATAATAAAGTACAACTTTAATTCACCAGGCGGTTATATAGAGTATTCAATTTATAATAATTCAAAAGAAGATATTGTTGTAGATTTAGATAGATGTTATTTTATCTTAAATGACGAGATAAATTCTTATTATAACTCAATTTCAATTACTAATTCATCAAGTTATACTGCAGCAGTAACAAGTGAAGTGGAGTCTATTTTTAACAATAGGGCTTACGGTCTTGGTAAATCAAGTTCCAATACTTATTCAACTACAAGAATAGAAAAGCAATATTTCATATTATTACCAAATACATTTAAAACAGTTAAAACTTACAATTTGGTTTCTGATTATTTTGAGATAAAGAATTTGAATAAATATTTCAGATTAAATCAAATACCTGCAAATATAAATTATAATATTACCAATAGTCCAATTCGATTTTCTAATGTAATAAATTATAAAGTAAAAGATAAAGATAGAGAATATAAATTAGAAAGTAAGTTTTTTGTAGAAGAGATATTTAATATACCAAGTTCTAAATTTTATGTGTGGAACAATAATAATTCAAATTTGCTTAGCAATAGAAATCAATTAGGAACAAAAATATTAAAATATACACAGCCACATTATTTCTATATCAATTACTAGTATGTCGATTGAATAAAAATAGGTATTATACTACCAGACTCCCAACCCGCTTCCTACTTAAATGCAGGGATGCCGGTGATTGCTTGACCTAAAATCAAAGTGTGAATATCATGCGTTCCTTCGTAAGTTTTGACTGACTCTAAGTTATTGGCGTGACGCATAATTGGATATTCGTCTAATATACCATTCGCTCCGTGCAAGTCTCTTGCCATACGAGCACATTCTAAAGCCATGTGTACGTTATTTCTTTTCGCTAACGAAACTTGGTCGTTAGTGGCAGTATTGTTATCCATCATACGACCCAATCTGTGCATAATCAACTGACCTTTGGTAATTGCATCAAGCATCCAAACTAATTTTTCTTGCACTAATTGATAAGACGCAATTGGTTTGTCAAATTGAATACGAGTTTTTGTATAATTTAATGAAGAATCATATACACTCATTGCAGCACCAAGCACTCCGTAAGCTATACCAAATCTCGCTTGCATCAAACAATTCAAAGGTCCTTTTAGACCATCAATATTTAATCTATTTGCTTCTGGGATTTCTACATCTTGGAAAATTAATTCGGAGGTAACTGACGCTCTTAGTGAGTGTTTACCTTTCATTTCTGGTGCAGAAAAACCTTTCATTCCTTTTTCTACCAAAAATCCGTTAACTCTTCCATCTAATTTCGCCCAAACTACAGCCACATCTGCCACAGTACCGTTTGTAATCCACATTTTGGCACCATTCAATAAATATCCACTGTCTATTTTTTTTGCGTTAGTTATCATACCACTTGGATTAGAGCCAAAGTCAGGTTCTGTTAATCCAAAACAGCCAATTGCCTCTGCTTTAGCTAATTTTGGAAGCCATTTCATTTTCAATTCTTCGCTACCATAGGTTTCTATCGGATACATTACAAGTGAGTTCTGAACGGATGCAAATGAACGAAAAGCAGAGTCTCCTCTTTCCAATTCTTGCATAGCTAAGCCGTAACTTGTGTAGTTCATTCCGTGTCCGCCATACTTCTCTGATACTTTAATACCAAATAATCCTAATTCTGCCATTTTAGATGTTATCTCAAATGGAAATGTACCATCACGATAATGCTTTTCGATAATCGGTACAACTTCTTCTTCAACGAAATTTCTAACTGTATCACGAACCATAAGTTCTGTTTCTGTGTATAGTTCATCTATGTTGTAAAAATCTAAACCTTGAAATGCCATAATTTTACCTTTTTAATTAATATTTATATTCTGTTTTATTTTATTTTATTTACTTTGATTAATTGATAACTAACAAACAACTAAGTTATACAAAATTACTCAAAATATGTGAAATATTTATTTAATATCTACTATATATAATAATATCAAAAAAATATTCTATTTTTGAATTATATACTTTTTAAATTTCTTAATTGATGAAATATAAATTAATATGTCACAAGACCGTAACCAAAAAATTACTTTTGCTACTTTATTAGTAACTTTAGGAATTATATATGGTGATATTGGTACATCACCATTATATGTTCTCAAAGCTATTGTTGGGAGTGATCCAATTAACAATGATATAATACTTGGCGGTATTTCTGCAATATTTTGGACACTCACTTTACAAACAACGATTAAATACGTAATTATTACATTGAGAGCAGATAACAACGGCGAAGGTGGGATCTTTGCGCTTTATGCTTTGGTATCAAAAAACAAAAAAAGGTGGTTGATTTTTCCTGCATTGATTGGTGGGGCAACTCTTTTGGCAGATGGTATAATTACGCCACCAATATCAGTATCTTCGGCCATAGAAGGACTTAGAATTATTCCTCAACTTAGTGAAATCAATACAATTCCTATTATAGTTGTTATTTTAACTTTATTATTTATTTTCCAACAATTTGGGACACACTTAGTTGGAAAGTATTTTGGTCCAATTATGTTGATTTGGTTTAGTATGCTTTTTATTTTGGGAATTTATCAAGTAGCGCTAAATCCTGAAATATTAAAAGCGATTAACCCATATTATTTTTATCACATGTTAGTTTTACATCCAGATGGATTTTGGTTATTGGGAGCAGTATTTTTGTGTACCACAGGAGCAGAAGCTTTGTATTCAGATTTGGGGCATTGTGGAAGAGATAACATTAGAATATCGTGGGGTTTTGTAAAAACTGCACTTATGTTTAATTACATGGGCCAAGGAGCGTATCTATTAAAACATAATGGCGAATTATTACAAAATTTAAATCCATTTTATGTAATTATGCCAGAGTGGTTTTTATTGACTGGTATAATAATCTCTACATTTGCAACAATTGTTGCCTCACAGGCTCTAATAAGTGGGTCATTTACACTTATTAATGAAGCAATGAGATTAAACTTTTGGCCCAAAGTAAAGGTAAATTATCCAACAAATATTAGAGGACAATTATACATTCCATCAATTAATTGGCTATTGTATGTTGGGTGTCTTGGTGTAGTATTTTATTTTCAAGAATCTTCGAATATGGAAGCGGCTTATGGATTAGCAATAGTAATTACGATGTTAATGACCACAACATTGTTGTTTTACTTTATGAAACTAAGAAAATTTAATAAAGTATTAATTTATGTAATTACATCAGTTTATTTTATTATTGAATTTTCGTTCTTTATCGCAAATAGTATTAAATTTTCACACGGTGGTTGGGTAACATTATTGATTGGTGGCTTTTTATTTCTTATATTTAATATTTGGTATAATGCCACTTTAATCAAAAATAAATATGTTGAATACACAAAAATAAATCCTTATTTAGAACTATTCAAAGAATTAAGTAATGATAAAACTATAGCAAAATTCTCATCAAATTTAATTTATTTGACAAGTGCAACTAAAGAAGATGAGATTGAGGTTAAAATAGTTTATTCCCTATTACAAAAGCAGCCCAAAAGATTTGATGTTTTATGGCTTATCCAAATCGAAGTAGTCGATGAACCATACACAATGGAATTTAAAGTAATTGAAATTACAAAAGAGAAAATATATAAAATTATCTATTATTTAGGATTTAGAGTCGAGCCAAGGATAAATCTATTTTTTAGAAAAGTAGTCGAAAATATGGTTAAAAACAATGAAATCAACATAAAAAGTAAATATCCATCATTAGCTAAAAACAACTTAGTTGCTGATTTTCGATTTGTGATATTTAAGAAATACTTTTCTTATGACAACGAATTTCCACCAATTCAAAAAATATTCTTAGATGGTTACAAAATACTTAAAAAGTTCAGTTTGTCAGAGGAAAAGGAATTTGGATTGGACACAAGTTCGGTTGTCATCGAAAACATTCCACTAATATTATCCCCAGTTGAGGGCATAAACCTTGTCAGAATTTATGATGAAGAAGTTTAGTTCTTTATGAATAATATAAAAGACATTTATTAATAAAAAAAGGGTATGAATATTAATTTTACACCCTTTTACAATTTAAATTATATTAATACTATAATTTACATTTCTTGATTTCAAATAATTAAAGATATAATCACATATTTCTTTGTTTGAGATTAATTCTGGTGGATAAAATCCAATAGGTATTTTGCCAGCATTTTCTAATGCATAATTAACAAGTGCTGTGGCAGTAAAGCCTGTAGTCCTTGCCATCGAAGAATATCCAGTAGTGAAATCCTTTCTATCAAATAAATCGTATTGAACTGTTTCAATTTTTTTATTAGAAAGATTTTCGCCTTTTATTTTAATTTGCATTACTGTAAATTCATCATCTTTATCATCCAATTTCCAACTATCAATCAATAATTTAGATGTTAATTCTATCGGCTTAATACTAACTTTTTGATTATTTGAAATTATCTCTATTTCTGTTTCATCTAATAGTCCAATCATCTTTAGATTTTTAATTAAATCTATATGCCCAGGGAAACGCATTGTTTTTTCTTTTAGATTTGGTATATTTGGGAATGAAGTTATTATACTTCTCAATCCATCAGTATTAAATGCCTCCAATGTGCCTACTTTCTCAAAATTAATTAACTCTGGCTCACTCAATGCGTCTTTGATTATTATTTCATTATTTACCTTTAATCTCGCTGGTCTGGTGTATTCTTCTAATACATCAATCGGTGAAAATGGTGCTTTGTACTCAAATGGTAATTTTCGTTGATAAGGCAATCCGCCAACTAAACATTGAAAATCTGTAATTTCCATTATTTGATTATAATAACCTAATAGTAAATTTGCAACACCGGGGGCAACTCCAATATCAAAAACACCATAAGTATTATTTTCGATTGCGATTTGATTTAATGGGGAATAATCCTCTGGGAAAAATGATATATCAATAATTGGTTTACCTTTTTGTAATACAGCTTTTACAGTTTTGTATCCCATAAATCCAGGCACAGCCCCAACTATAATATCATAATGTTGTAATTCGTTTACAAAAGAGTTTTCTGATTCTAAGTCATTTAAGTCTTTTGTGAGCGTCGTAATATTTTTTAGATTGTTAGTTTTGATTAGTTTGGAAATCCTTTCAACGTTAATATCCATAACAGTTACGTCATAATTAGAAGAGTCCTTATTAGAAGATAAGTCTGCTGCCATAACAGAGCCGACCATACCTCCACCAAGCACCAATATTTTCTTTTGCATTTGTTACCTTATATTATTTTATAATTATTTTTTGAATTAATAGTCTTATGTAAATAACAATTTAGATATTTTTATTGTAATTATAATATGATGAAACCAAATATATTAACTCTAAACAAATTTATTCAATATTTTAATATTTTTAAATATATCAAATATAGTAATATTAGTTTGAATACTATTCTCAATATATTTTCTAATATATTTTCTAATATATTTCTTAAAAGTAAGCTTTTTATGGTTTGTTTTATGATTTTGATTATTTCAATTATTTCTGTACCTAATTTGAATGCTCAATTAGACAAAACAGCTTATTACAATTATGGTACTCCAATTTATGCTGAAATTAATATCTTACCTTACGATAATAATGATACTGCCAAAATTAATATATTATACAAAATACAGTTTAATTCTTTAATATTTAAAAAATCAACTGAAAAAAAAACATATAATAAATTTATTGCTCTGCCACAATTAGAAATTGTACTAAAAGATAAAGATGGTATAATCAGAAGCCGTAATAATATTGTCGATACAGTCATCGTTGATAATTTCGAAGAGACAAGCTCAAAGGAACTATATTTTTCTAACTTTGTAGAATCAAAAGTAGCACACAATGAGTATAAATGTAGTATTGAATTTAATAAATCTCCAACTAATGTCAAACTCAATTTCAACATAAATACTGATTTGGATTTTTATACCAAAAAGAATGTATTAACAACACCAATTTTTATTTCTAGAAAAGTAAAAGAAAGTTCCAAATATTTATTGCCATTTATAATGGACAAAAAAATCGCATTCAGCTCGGTCGATACAGGTATATTAATTCCTATAAGTTATGAAAACGAAACAAGTCAATTCAGATATGAAATCAAAACTTTGGATAAAAGTAAAAAAAGTATTTTTTATGATGAAAATGATAAATTAGAATTATCAGGTACAGCCAAACTGAGATTGAGTTCAGAATTGTTACTTTATAAAATTCAAAACAAAGAGAAAAACAAGTCTGGTTATATTGATTTGAGTAACCCGAATACAAACTTCAACTTTAATCCTACGTTGAATACAATGTACTCAAATAATGTTTTTTATGATATAGAAGAAATCAAATCCAATAGTCCTAAATTTGACCATAATCTTGGTATTTTGGATATTACTATTCCTTCTAATTTCAATAAAATTGGTAAATATGAATTAATCATTTTTTATGATGAAAATGGCACGGAACAACAAAAATCATATAAATTTGAAAATATTTGGGAGACACAACCAATTTGTTTGCAAAACTTAGATTATGCAGTAGAATCAATGTATTATATTCTGTCTGATGAATTATATGAAAAGATGAGCTCTGGTGATGAAGAGTATAAAAGAAGTATGTTTTTGGAATACTGGAAATCAAAAGACCCAACAAAACCTACTCCATTCAATGAAGCACTATATCAATACTTTTCTAGAGTAGATTATGTATTCTTTAATTATCAAACTTTATCTCAAAGTGATGGTTCAAAAACTGACCAAGGTAAAATATTTATATTATACAGTAAGCCAGATAAAACAGAAAGTAAATTTAATGGTAATATTAAAGAAGAAATCTGGACTTATAATAAAGCCAAAAAAAGATATAAATTTTCTACTTTTGGGACTGGTCTAATGAAATTAACTGAAATTGAAGATTTGTAAAACGTAAACTAAAAATTGCATTTTGTTTCTTTGTAATTATTTTACTAAACGTAAGGTTCGTTTAGTTTGGAGAGATTTTCTAATATTTGAACATTAATTCTATCAATATTTTTCTTAAGTTCTAATATTTTGGATAATACTGCATTTTGGTCTGCTTGGTTTGTGATAGAGTCTTCAATGTTTTTTTCTTTTTGTTCTTTTGTCTTAATTAATAAATTATATAATCTGTCCAATTCAAATTTATTCAACAACTTAGATTTAATTTTGTTAATGTATTTATACGAAAAGAACAAAGAGGACGACAGGGTAAGTAATAAAATTAAATTATAAATGTTGATTGATGAAAAAAGTATTATATGGTAATCTTCATTATTAATAATTGTAAATATCAAAACAATCACAAATACTACAAACATAATTAATGCAAATATTAAATTATCTTTATCACCTACTAAATTAATCAATGGCAAGTATTTTGAATTAATTTTCTCGATTTCTTCATTGTAGTTATTTAAAGTTTTTTTGTTTTTTTCAGCAGTCGTTTGTAATTTTTGATGCTCATCGTCCAATAGTCTTAATTCAGAAGCAATTTGTTTGATTTCTGAATCCAAACCATTATTCCTTTCACGTATTTGCTCCTGAAACTCTATCCATATATTTTTGATAAGAACTAATTTCATTTCATATTTTTCTTCATCTGCAATTTTGTTGTATTGCTTAATTTCATCGATATATTCCATCTTAATATTTAAAGTATGTTTATTATGATTGAATAAATCTTTATATTTCTCAATTACATACTTAGCTTTGGATATATCAGTTTGGAAAGCTTTTTCGAGTGCTTCATTGGTATTAAAATTATTAAAATAAGCTAAATTTCTAAATATATCAAAATCCTCTGCTTCAAATTTATTTATTAGAGTTCTACAATTATTGTAAGAATATAATCTATCACTATATTCTTTGTATAATTCTGGTTCTAATAATTTAAATCCTGCTTTGACTATATTTTTAATGTGTATTTTGAGTCTTAAACCATCAACAGTAGATTCTAAAATATCGTCTCTATTAATAATATTAGATATAAAATCTTTGTCATCCTTAAATTCAGGAAAGATTTTGAGAGCATAAAAATTGATGTTATCTATAAATGAAGCAATAATCAAAAATTGAATTTCTTTTGCACTGTGTAATCTTATTAGATAATTAAAACCTGAAACATAATAATTCATAATTTCATCATCAGAGCTTCCATTTTTTATAGTCTGAATAAGTAACTCAAATAAGTAAGGATTAGCTCCGGTGTATTCGAATACTTCTTCAACAGTAATTTCATCTTCTAAATTTTCATTTTGAATTCTATTTTGAATTGCTTTGGGTTGTAAATGTACGAATTTATAATAATCACAATATTTGTGATTAAATCTAATTGGGGCACTCGAATCTCTGAAAGTTATTATAAATCTAATATCAAGTATATCATATAAATTCAAGTCGTTTTCTTCTAATAATTCACTTAACCCAAGGTCAGAAAGCTTTTTAGAATTGATAAACTCCAAAACTGTAGTAATAAATTTGAAGGTTTTCTGTTGAACTAAATCAATATTATCAAAAGCGATGATTAGCTTTCTTTTAATATCTTCGGGATTGACCTGCGAAGTATTTAGTTTAAAAATCAACTCAGCATCAAGAATTTGAAGTAAATCAAAAAGCCAAGCATTATTAATTTTGGACTCAATATTAATTAGTTCATTTATAATAGATTTACTTTTTTCATCATATTTGTCTAATTCTAATTTGCCTAATTCCTCAAAATCAAATGGTTCGTTATTGGTCAAAGTATAAAACAAAAATCTTAACTTTACGAGCTCTGACTTTTCCCAATCAAATTGTGAATTTATAAAATTATCAATAGAAGTGAGTGCGTAAACTAAAACATCAAAAGTATTCGATATATTCTCAAAATTATTAATAATTAGAGATACATCATATAATTTTGTAATATCTTCATCTACAAACAAATTATTAATTAGTGTGGATTTACCGGTACCAAATTCGCCTGTAAATACAGAAATTGGCTTTTCTGTGAATTTACCCAAAAAAGTAGATTTAATAACTTTATATGTTTGTTCGTTATATAACAATAATAACAGTTCCTATTTTATCAGTACTCAAAATATATTTGTAAAGTATTTAGATTTTTGTTGTTAATTTGATTTAGATTATAAGTAATTGAGCTTGATAATTCTTTAATTAGAAATACCCCTCTACCTCCATCTTTCAATAAATTTTTTGGTTCGCGTGGGTCTTCGATTTTTTCCATATCAAAGCCATCGCCCTCATCAGTAATAGTTATTTTTACAACTTTGGTTTTATTGCCAATCTCTTTACTATTACTTTCCAAACTATCACTTCTATTATTTTTGTTTAAGTCCAAATTAATTGGAAAAACTAAAATATTTACCTCAACTTCTCTGTCTTGATTATAGTTATTCCCGTGTGAAACTGCATTATTAAATGCTTCTGTCATAATAATTACTAAATTGTGGAAGTCTTCTTCGTTCAAGTTTAGTAATTCTTTTAGACTAAAAATCACAGGTTCAAATTCTCTCAAAACTCCTTTGTATGATTTATAAATTTTATTAAATTCATAAATACTTTCTAAACCCTTTGAATTATATCTATCATCAAAGTTTTTTTTAGGGTTTATATTTGAGTTTGAAGTTACCAAATTTTTTATTTCAAATAATTTTAATAATTTTTTAATTTTACAATTTGCTAATTATTTTAAAAATTTATCTTAAATCTATAAAATCACTTAGACGAAACATCAACACAAAGTATTAATAATATTTTTATTTATTAATAATTTTTATAAAGAAGTTGTTTTATTTCACTTTTTGATTTAGTTTTCATAATTAATTCAGCAAACTCAATAGTATCAGTAGATTTGATTTCTCTAATTCTTTTTTTAGTTTCCAATAAAGAATTGGGTACAACCGATAATTCGTCAACACCCAAGCCAATAAGTAATTTGGTGGCTAATAAATGAGAAGCTATTTCGCCACAGACTGATACTTTTTTATTTTTTTGATGTGCATTGTGAATTACCAAATCAATAAATCTAATTACAGCTGGATGAAAAAAATCATAAGATTCTGTAATATAATTATTATTTCTATCCGCTGCCATAACATACTGCACAAGGTCGTTTGTGCCGATACTAAAGAAATCACAATAATCTGACAAAATATCTGAAATCATTGCTGCAGAAGGCGTTTCTATCATAGTACCTAAAGCGATTTTTTTATCATAATCCAATCCTCTATTAGTTAATATAGAAGAAATATCGCTGATGTGCTTTTTGACAGTCAAAATCTCATCTAAGCTACTTACCATTGGCACCATTATTTTAATGTTTCTTAGTTTAGATGCTCTTAGTATTGCAGTTATTTGATTTTTCAGAATAATTGGTCTTGCCAATAAATATCTAATTCCTCTCAATCCTAATGCCGGGTTGTCTTCTTTGAATGCAAAACCTTCGTTATATTTATCATAACCAAAATCAAATAATCTAATTGTTATATCATTTGGGAATACACTTTCTGCTATTTGATTGTACATAACAAATTGCTCTTCTTCATCTGGGATTTTGGTTGAATTCAACAAAATACTTTCTGTACGGAATAACCCAACCCCGTCTGCACCATTAATCATAGCTAATTTTGCATCTTCTAAATTGTCAATATTTGCTTTTAGTTTTATTTCTCTTCCATCAAGTGTCATTGAAGGCAAAGTAACTAAATCCCCTAATTTTTTACGTCTTTTCTCAATATCATTAATTTGTTTTGTATATTTTTTTTGTGAATTTACAGTAGGATTTATTATAATTTCACCATTAAATCCATCGATTATGATATTATATGATAAACTTGGGTTTGGAGTACGATTTTTATTATTAGATTTACTATCTGCACCAACAACTATTCCATTAGATTTTGTAATTTTTGCTTTAAGAATACTTTCACAAATATTATTTACACCAATCACCTGAGGTATTTGGAATGAACGGCACAAAATTGCCGAGTGTGAGCCTATTCCACCAACTTCTGTAATCAAACCTTTGATATTTTTATCTTTTAGTTTGATAATGTCGGTAGTAGTTACACTTTTTGTGATGACAATAGCCCCATCAGGGATTTCTTTTTCAATATTTATACTTTGTGCTGATGAGATAAGTAATTGTTTAATTTCATCTAATTCGGCTACTTTCTCTCTAATTATATTATCAGAAGACTTTTTGAAAAATTGCTTTTGTAATTCGATTACCATAACAATTGCTTCACTCGAGGTATGACCATTTTTGATTTCTGTGATAATACTATCTCTCAAAATAGGGTCGTCAAGTATTAAATATGTACTTTCTAATATGTTTTTGATTTTAAATTTATCATTAGTTTGCTTTTCAATAAGCTTCTGAAGTTCTGTTTTGACATTTTCTAATATCTGGTCAAAATAATCGCACTCTTTTTGTATTTGACTTAGATTATTTTTTTCTTTTTTATTTGTACCATTTTTTTGAAAATTATTATCAAGATTAGTATCAAGTTTGTTTTCTATTAAATAATATTGACCTAAAGCAATACCAGAAGATGAAGGTATTCCTTTAAATTTTAAAGAATTTGATAATTTTACTATTTTTGCTGTGCGGGCTAATTTAACTGCATTTACTGAAATAGCAGAATTACCTGTTTTAGCAATATTATCTCTTTTTAATATTTTTGGTTCAATTATTTTCAAAAATTTCATTTTTTATGTTTAACATAATTACTATTCTTAACATCTTTACCATATTTCGCCAAAACCACTATCAAAAAGAGCTTTGATTTCTTGTGCAGCCAACTCTTCATCAACTCCTTCTATTATTAGCTTTAATATACTTCCCATTTCGGCTGCAAGTGTCATAACACCAATAATACTTTTGGCATTTATAGTAAAGCCATCACGTGAAAGCTGGATTTCTGACTTAAATCTTGCAGTTAATTTCACTATTGATGCTGCGGGTCTTGTATGCAAACCAGATCTATTTTTTACTTCTAATTCAATTTCTACCATTAACTTTAGATATTAATTTTTTTGTTGAATAATATTTTTTTAGTTTTGTTGTTGATTCATTTGATTCAACTAATTCTATTTTTAATTCTATTTTCAAGTTTAGTTATATTTTTACATAATTATTTACACTTAGAATAATGAAAAAAAGCAAATTAATTATTTTTTGATTAGTATTATAATTTAATTAATAATAAAACTAAATATAATGATTATATTTTATAAATATTAAAATTAACAATTACATTTTACAAAATACGTTTATTTATTTTAGTATTATTATTATTATTATTATGAAAATTAATTTATAAAATTTATAACAAAATATATAATAAAATAG
>JBDNHS010000300.1:0-3718 GCA_041688685.1 Kapaibacterium sp. (SeqCode) | reverse complement strand
GATGAAAATATGCCTGTAGTTTTCATGGCAACCAAAGATGAAATTTATGAAAAGCTAATCAATAACATTGCTGAAGTGAAAACAAGAAAAGGTAAGGTAATTGCCATAGCAAATGAGGGCGATACAAGAATAACAGAATATGCTGATCATATCATTTACATTCCAGAAACTATACCGATGTTAACGCCACTTTTGACTGTAATTCCATTGCAACTTATGGCTTATTATATGGCTATTGAATTAGATTGTAATGTAGATCAACCAAGAAACTTAGCGAAATCAGTTACAGTTGAATAATAGTAAAATATAATATAATAAAAATAATACAGGTAAATAAAATGTTAACTGATATAGAAATAGCAAATGCGGCAAATATAAAACACATAAATCAAATTGCTGAAATAATTGGATTGAACATCGATGATTTGGAACATTATGGGAAATATAAAGCGAAATTACCCTTAAATATCATAAATCTTGATAAAGTTAATCACTCTAATTTAGTTTTAGTTACTGCAATCTCGCCTACTCCCGCCGGTGAAGGAAAAACTACCACTACTATTGGACTTTTAGACGGACTAAATAAAATTGGCGTTAAATCAATTGCTGCACTTCGAGAACCATCATTGGGTCCAGTCTTTGGAATTAAAGGCGGTGCTGCTGGTGGTGGGTATTCACAAGTAATACCAATGGAAGATATAAATTTACACTTTACTGGGGACTTCTCGGCAATAGAAAAAGCAAATAACTTACTTGCAGCTATGATTGATAATAATATCCAAGCTAAAACAGGCAACTTAGGTATTGACCCAAGACAAGTTGTTTGGAAACGCGTTATGGATATGAATGACCGCTCTTTGAGACAAATAATAACAGGTCTTGGTGGCACTGCTGGTGGAGTAGTCCGTGAATCAGGATTTAATATCACAGCTGCTTCTGAAATTATGGCTATTTTGTGTTTATCTGAAAATTTTGCAGACTTAAAGTCACGAATTGCACGAATTTATATTGGTAATAAATATGATGGTGCGCCCGTATATGCTGGTGAATTAAAAGCCGAAGGAGCTATGGCGTTACTTCTTAAAGATGCAATAAAACCTAATCTTGTACAAACTCTTGAAAATAATCCTGTAATTATACACGGTGGTCCTTTTGCTAATATTGCCCAAGGTACAAATTCCGTTATTGCTACAAAAATGGCTATGTCATTGGCAGATGTTGTTGTTACAGAAGCAGGGTTTGGAGCAGATTTGGGAGCTGAAAAGTTTCTTGATATTAAATGTGCGACTTCTGGTTTATCTACAAAATTAGTTGTTGTTGTCGCAACTATTAGAGCATTAAAATATCATGGTGGGCAGTTGCTCGTAAATATAAAAGAAGAAAATACTAATGCTTTAACTTTAGGATTTGCAAATATCCAAAGACACATCGAAAATATCAGAAAGTTTGGGCTTAATTCTGTAGTTTCAATCAATAGATTTGAAACCGATACTGATAATGAAATCAATACATTAACAGAGTTATTTAACCAAAATAATATAAAATTCGCTTTATCCGAAGGATTTACCAAAGGTGGAGACGGTTGTATTGACTTAGCTAATTTGGTTTCAAATGAACTAAAAAACAACACTTCTAATTTTACTCCATTATATGACAATAATATGTCTATTGAAGAAAAAATTGAAAAAATTGCAAAAGAAATATACAGAGCTGACCGAGTTGAATATTCAAGTAAAGCCAAAACTGAACTCAAAAAAATCAAATCTTTGAATATCGAAAACTTAAAAATATGTATCGCCAAAACTCAATATTCTTTTTCAGAGAATCCAGAATTATTAGGAGCACCAACCGGTCATACATTAAATATTAGAGAAATAGAAGTTTCGGCAGGAGCAGGATTTATCGTTCCGATTACAGGCACAATAATGCGTATGCCTGGTCTACCAAACACGCCAGCAGCAGTCAATATGAGCATAGACGACAACGGCGTTATTAGTGGGCTGAGTTAAAAAATAATTATTTTTTTATATTAATAATATATTATTACATATTAATTTATTATTTTTGTTTTTTAATAATTTTAATAATATATGTTTTTAGAAAAAATTAACGGCAAACTACAAGAATCTTTAGCAATTAATAAATATGAATTATACTTTGCATATTTAATGCTTTTGGGATTATTTATTTCAATTGTTTCGAAGCCTTTTATTAGTGATAACATTTATCAAAAAACTGATGAGCCAGAGTTCGAACAAGTCTCAACTCTCATATATCAAAAATTAGATAGTATCGAAAAAGCTGAACAAACATCCTATATCGGCACTGACACAGATGGGAATGTAAATCAAGAATTGCTCAAAGGTGATACCATTATCAAAAAAGAATCACTTTATCCAAATGCAAAAAAGAAACAATCCCCTACTAATAAAATCAATCTTAACAAAGCCACTAAATTTGAATTAATGAAATTACCTGGTATTGGCGACAAAACTGCAGATGTCATTATGGAATACCGAAAGACAAATCCATTCGGCAAAATTGAAGATATTATGAATGTCAAAGGTATAGGTCCAAAAAAATTCGAGAAAATGCAAGAATTTATTAAAGTGGAGTAGATAAGAATTGAATTGTAAAATAAAATTATATTTTAAACGAACATAAATTTATAAGGAGATAAAAAATGATAGTGGAAAAACAGCAAGGGCAAATAATTATAAAATTATCGGACTCAGTAGATTTAAGTGAAATTAAAAATACTTTAGGCTTTTTGAGATTTAAAGAAATTACTTCAAAATCTGAAGCGAGAGAAGAGGAATTTGAAGAGTTACTAAATAATATTAAATTGGATTTTAAAGAGGATTTAATCAATAGAAAATTTATTAGTTAATTCTGTTACGATAATATGAAAATTATAGTTGATACTAATGTTGTTTTTAGTTCAATATTAAATCTAAATAGCAAAATTTCTTATTTGTTATTTAATTCTAATAACGTATTTGAGTTTTATTCTGTGAACTTCTTATTATATGAAATTGAGAAACATAAAGACAAAATCAAAAATATTAAAAAAATATCAGAGGAAGAATTTGTTGAGTTATTAGAATTTTTAAATAATAGAATTATTTTCATAGATGAAAAGAAATTGAATGATGAATTGATTTTAAATTCAATAGAAATATTAAAAAAATACAGATTTAAATGATGTTTATTTTTTAGCCCTTAGTTTTGATATGAATACCAAAATTTGGACAGGTGATAAAAAAATGATAAATTGTTTGATTAACCATAATATAAATAATTTTATTACAACTGAGCAAATATTAGATATATATATAAATAATGTAAAGTATTATCTAAATTTTATATATTTTCTATTAATTTTAAAATCCTTAGCTTTTACTATTACACAAACTAAAGTCAAATCAATATAAAATTGTTTAATAAAAATGAGTGGATTTTGTTATAATTTAATTGATAAATTATTCGTAATTTTGTGTTTATTGTAATTTACAATTTTTAATATTTAAAATAATGCAAAAAACAAACTTTTATAATTGCCACAAAAAACTAAATGCCAAAATCGTTAGTTTCGCTGGATTCGAAATGCCGATTCAATACCCTCTTGGGATTATGGCGGAACACAAAGCTGTCAGAGATACTGTCGGTGTTTTTGACGTTTCACACATGGGTGAATTCGAAGTAAAAGGAAAAGACG
>JBDNHS010000299.1:0-4858 GCA_041688685.1 Kapaibacterium sp. (SeqCode) | reverse complement strand
TGTGCTATTCCAGAACCCATTGCACCGCAACCAATAATTGCAATGATTGAATTTTTATCCAAATTATAATTTTCCACGCTTTTTCTGTCCTATTTTTACTTTTCTATACTAAATCTAAAAACAAATTTAGATTTATCAATAATTAATAACCCAAAATTAACTCTTATATATTAACAAAAAAAATATTAAAAAATTTAATTACCAACATTCAATATCATACTTTTGTTTTTAATTAATCATAAAGGTGCGTTTCCAAAGATATAATTTCACTTATTTTGTCTTTAATATTATTTTCTAATTCCAAAATATCATCTTGCAAATCTGGCTCAAAAATCCAATCTTTTTCATCTATTTTTTCTAATATATCTTTTGTAAATACAAATTGAAATCTGATTTTATTTTCTGGATACAAATTACTCATCATATATTTATACATTGTAGCTTGCATTCTGTAGTTATCACGTGTGTTTTCATCTACATTTAGGTTAGTTTTCCAGTCCAAAATAATTATTTCATTTGATTTGTTTTTGTAAATTAAATCTAAATTTCCATTCAAAAAGTGAAGTGTTTCATTATCTTTTATTTTGTAAAATGGAATATTTAAACTAAATTCAGTTTTTATATTTTCGTAGTTTTCATAAATTGAAGACAAGAATAGTGAGCCACTTATTTTATTCAAAATCAGCTTGATTTTCTCTACTTTTTCCTCATTCAACAACTTATATTGATTTTTACATTCGATTATCAAATCATCTAAAATATCATTATTAAGCTCGAGTGTAATTTTATCAAACAAAAATTTGATGTTTTGCATAATAAAGTGAAAAGACAAACCAAATTCTGCTGCAGTTTTTAGGTTCAAATCCTTTTTATCATATATCTCTTTAGTGATTTTTTCTTTTGTCGCTTTATTAAAAATACTAAAATTATACAAATCAAATTCATCAAATTCACTCAAATAATTCTTTTCTGATTTCTCTTCCTCCTCTAATTGTAACGCCAATCTATCGTTCATTCCCAAAAGATATTTGAACTCATAATTTAATTTTTGTGAATTTAAGCTAAGTAATTTTGTAGCAGAGAAAAACTTATCTTTCACCTCAAAAATGTAATTTTTATTTTCAACATTATTAACTTTATTATTATCATCATTATCATCATCATTTCCAACTTCGCCATCTTCACTTAATACTGTGTTATTATAATTGTTTTTATTATAATTATTATTATTCACTAACTCACTATCTTCAACACTATCACCTGAATCAGCTTTATAAAATAACTTTAAATTAATTGGTATTTTGTATTCAATTTCATTCGATTCACTGCTATTATCATAAAATTTTACGAGTCGTTTCATTTTGCCTTCATACAATTCATCTGCTTCTATATACACTTTCAACTCTTTAAGAATATAATTTGGTATTATATATTTTATAGAATTATCATCCCTTGTGTCAAATGTACCATTTTTACTGATTTTATAAGTTAGCTCGTGAATAACACAAAATACATTTATTGCTCGAGTAAAAGCAACATAAGTAAGATTTAAAACTTCTAATTCTTCATACTTAGCTTTATTTTGCTGAAAAGACAAATGCTTTAACCTTGTGTTATTTAAATGCTGATTATAATTGTTAAGTTTTGATGCTATATTTTCAATAGAATTATCTTTCAGTATTTTGTTTTCTCTTAAATATTCCTTATCAAAAGTTGCTAAAGCTTCGAAATTATTGATTATTCCTGTTTCCCTTTCTAAACTTTCTTTGCGAACCATTGAACTCACAGCACCAACTAAAATAACTACAGGGAATTCAAGACCTTTAGAATTATGAATGGTCATAATTGATACACTATTGTCTTCTTTTTTTGAATCTAAAGTTTCTTCATCATCTTTTAACTTTAAATTTTTGACCTGATTAATTAATTCGCTAAAATCTACAAATCCATCTTTTTCTGTATTATGAATTAACTGCAAAAATTTATTGATATTTAGATGCAAAATATTAATTTCATTTTGCCCAATAAATTGCTCTAAGTTGTTATAAAAATAGTTGTTTTTTAAAAACATTATTAATAATTCTGAAGCAAAAACTTTACTATATAACTTTAAGTTTGAATTTATTTCATTTAACATATTTTGGATATAAATCAAAAAATCCAAATTGTCTAATATCTCTTGCTTATTAATAACATTATTATTAGTAGAATTAAAATTACTAGAATTAAAATTACTCGAATTAACTGCATCAATATCCAAATTCAAATCATTTATTAATTTTAATTTATTCCAAAGACTATAATATTTAACTTCCTCTGGGTTTACATTATTTAATTTTAATATTAAGTTAATCGTAAAAAACAAGGTTTCATCATCAAATCCATAAAATTTAGACAGCAAAAGATCATATAAAGCATTATTATTAGTATTATCAAAAACAAACTCTAAAAATCCAATACAGGCGACAATTATTTCATCCTCGTAAAATTTAGTATTTTTACCAAGTTCATAATTAATTTGTTTTTTATCAAAGACCTCACTTATTTTATTTATATCAAGTTCTTTAAAATTATTTCTACTCAAAATTGCTATATCTCGAAACTCTATTTTTCTTTCAATTGTTTCATTATCTTTATTTTTATCTAATATTTTGTGATTTTCTACTAAATCTAAGATATACTTTGAAACTTCTTCCCAGTTTTTAGTTTTCTCCTCCGAATCATTTTTAACTGGACTTTTAGCCTTCTCATTATCATTATTTTTGTTTTTTTCTTCAACTTTTTTATAACCCAAAATAATATCAATCCTACCAAAATTTTCAAAAGATTTATCATATTTAGATGGATTTTCCAAATATTTTATTTCATCAGGATAATACTTATTTGTTGGATACTTTAAATTATTATATTCAAAACTTATATCATCAGTCTTAATAAAGGTATTATCAGCCTTTTTATCAACATAATCACCAACATTCTTATCTATATCACTCTTTATTACAATCACTTCTGAAGAAGTATTCTCAAGAGCAACATTTTTTTTATTTTTACTACTTTTAGTATTTCTAGTCTTAGTATTACTTGTTTTAGTATTCTTAACCCCTGGAATTTCGGTTTTCTTCTCTTCAAGAAATCTATTAAAAAAATCATTTACATAAGATGATAAATTTGGTGTTGAACGATAACTTGTTTCCAAATAATTTTCACTAACTCTATTCGTATTTTTGTAGTGTTCTTTAGTTCTATTAAAAATCCTAATATCACTTCCACGAAACTTATATATTGATTGTTTGGGGTCACCGACAAAAAATAAACTCATTTTAGGATTCTTTGCTGACAAAGTTTCAAAAATGCTTGTTTGGATAATATCTGAATCTTGAAATTCATCAATCATTAAGTATTCAATTCTATTTGCGAATTGTTGAGTAATTTCTTTATGATTCTCATCTTTCAAAAACTTTTCGACTAAAGATAATTGTTGGTCGTAATTTATTATATTGTATTTTTTATAAATTCCATTAATGATTTTGAAGTATAATCTTATCAATAAAAGTAAATCTTCATTAAATTCTTTTGCATATTTATAAATATCATTTTCATCATTTGTAAGGTTGATTTTCATTGCAAAATAGTCTATCGCCTCATCAATTTTTTGTATATTTACTTCTTTAGCAATATCTTTAAAAAATATTTTTAAATTAGATTCTTTTGAATGTTCATATTTATCACTTTCAGCAAATAAATTATAGAATATGAAAAGTAATTCGGTTACTTTTTCAAAGTCATTATGACCGTCTATTTCATTTTTAATATTAAGATTTAGATTATACTTCTCATTGTATAATTTTAGTAAAATTGGGTCGTTTAATATTATAAATGCTTCTTCAAAAGATAATATGGTTAAATAAAACTCATTTACTTTATAATCAGGTTCTATATCCATTTCATAATAAAATTCTTTTATTATTTTAACGCAAAATGAATGGATAGTTGATACATTAAATTGGAATATATTTTCAATAAAAAAGTCTATAAACTTTATATTCAAATAATAGTTAAATAGTTCATTATTATTTATAATCAAATCAAAAACATTATGATTTTCGAATAACTTTTTTATATCTTCTTCTTCTTTGATATTTTCTTTGATTTTATCATTTTGAATATTTTTAAAGAACTCCGCAATTTCTATAATATTTAAATTATTTTTTTCAATAAAAGATTTAAAATTATTATAATTTTCGCTCTTAATTTCTTTTAACTTTTTTAATTCTTTTTGTTGTAGGTCAAAGCTTGTTTTTTCTGAAAATGAGCAAATCACAAAAAAGTAAAAGTTGAAATTATCCTTTAAATCTTCAATAATCTCTTTTAGGATTATTTCCTGATTTGCAATTATATTCTTAGAATCTACTGATGTAATGTTTGATTTGTTATCTTCAAATCTACCAATTGTCTCGTTACTTAGTTCATTTAATTTAGTATTTATGATATTTTTAAATCTTTCAATCAATACAAATGTTTTTCCCGAACCAGCATTTGCAATCAAAAATTGCGAGTGTTTTGGGTCACTTCCTAATTCTTGTTCTTTATTTAAAGTTATTCTATTCATTTTAAATGTTTTATTCTTTATTTACTTTTCTGTTTTTATATTTTATAATTTAATAAAAAATAAAAACATATAATACACTTGTCTAATAATATTTAATTTGACATCAAAATTTTGTCGTAAATATCACATTTCAAATAAAAAATAATAAATTAAAAAGAATAATTTGTTTTCTAATTTATATTTCCGTAATTTTGTAATCCAAACATCGCGGGGTGGAGCAATAGGTAGCTCGTCGGGCTCATAACCCGA
>JBDNHS010000298.1:0-3283 GCA_041688685.1 Kapaibacterium sp. (SeqCode) | reverse complement strand
TATAGAATAATTTAATTTTTGAATGTGGGCTAAAATATTTTTAATTCTTTCGTTATATATGTGTTTTACATTAGATTTCCATATGCCTTTTTCCCAAAAATCCCGAATTTTTATTTCTAAATTGTTATTTTCCATTATTTATTGAGAATATACATAAAATAAATACACATAAAAAATAAATTTATACTTTATGTTATAAATGAACATGACAAAAAAAATATGTCTTGAATATGTATGGATAGATGCTTTTGATAATACCAGAAGTAAACTTAAAGTTGTGGATTTTGATATTGACTACCAACCTAGTCTAAATGATTTATTAGAATGGAATTTTGATGGTTCATCCACAGGACAAGCCGAAGGGCGGAATTCTGATGTACTAATAAAACCTGTTAGTATGTTTAAAAATCCATTTATAACATGGTGTGAATCTTACCTTGTTATGTGTGAAACATATAATAAAGATGGAACAGTTCATTCGACAAATCACAGAGCGAAATGCTCCAAAACCTCTGCTCTATGTGCAAGTTCTGAATGTTTGTTTGGAATAGAACAAGAATATATATTATTTGGTCGTGATAATTTACCGTATAAATGGAAAGAACACAATAATCCCGGTTGTGGTGGTCAAGGATTATATTATTGTGGGGTGGGTGGAGATAGAATATTTGGACGAGGTATAACATTAATACATTTGGAATATTGTTTGAAGGCTGGGTTAAAGATTTGCGGTACTAATGGTGAAGTAATGGGTTCACAGTGGGAATTTCAAATTGGACCACTTCCTCCACTTGAGGTTTCCGATCAATTATGGATTGCAAGATATATTCTTCAAAGGATAACGGAAGATCATGATTGTTATGCTTCATTTCATCCAAAACCATATAAAGGAGATTGGAATGGTTCAGGTGGTCATACAAATTTTTCAACAAAATATATGAGAGAAAAAGGAGGATTATTGGCTATTAAATCTGCATGTGAAAAATTCGCTACCACACATAAATCTCATATGGAAGTATATGGAAGATTTAATGATGAAAGATTGAGTGGAATTCATGAGACAAGTTCAATGAATGATTTTTCTTGGGGTATATCTGATCGTGGATGTAGTATTAGAATTCCATTAAATGTCAGTAAAGATGGATGTGGTTATTTGGAGGATAGACGCCCAGCAGCTAATTTAGATCCATATTTAGTCACAGAAAAGATAATGGATACTGTAATTTTAAATTAAATTTAATTATTAGATTTTAATAATTAAATAAAAACATATTATTAAATTTATTTATCGTCTATCTCCATTAATTTTAGTTTTAAATATGTAAAGAATAAATGAAATAATTGCACTCCAAGCAATTAATTTAAGTATATTTTTCATGGCGGATTTTTTATGTTTTTTATGGGATTTTTTTGATTTACTAGATGTTTTAGAACTTGTTGTTATTGAACCAGTTGAACTAGATGAAGTAGATTTTTTATGGGAACTAGATGAAGTAGATTTGCTACAAGATTTGCTGCAAGATTTTCCGATAGCATCAGATATAGAATTTTCATTATAAACAGATGAAGAACTTCCATAACTATGAGCTCCAACTTTAATATGTAGTACTAAATAATTTATGGTATCAGTATTTGTAAATTGAATAGTCAAAGTTGTTCCCGATAGTGAAACTATCCCAGCACTAAAAATAGAATACAATGCATTATAAACTTCTTGTTCGAAACTATCATCAATAATATCGGAATAAGAAGATGAACTATCTGAACTATTAATATCATAATAGTAATAATAACGGTTACATCCAAATTGTGGAGTATCCGTTTTTCCTATATGTGTTACATCTGTAAAATGTATTGAAGTAATTTTTAGAGTACGAGCGTCAATATTAAATCTGTATTCGGCAGAAAAATAATTATCACCGATTTTGCCCGCTGCTTTACCCGCACATTCTACATGAGAGCCATATATTTTAGTACTGGTTACAAACGAGTTCGATGAACCCGATGAAAATTCCAATTTTATAGTTTGACATTTAACCATAAGTTATATATTTACAATTTATTTTATTTTTCCCTAGAGTATAAAATGAATTATAAATAGATTATATTTAAAAAAATCAAATGTATATATAATTTATATAATGAAAGTACTTATTTACGGAGGGAATGGATGGATAGGAAATCAAGTAATTGAACTATTGGGAAATCATGAAGTAATAAAAGGTCATGCTAGAGCAGAAAATATTATAGAATTAGAAAAAGAAATAGAGACACACAATCCTACACACATTATGAGTTTTATAGGAAGGACCCATGGTATGGTAGGGGATAAGCTCTATACAACGATAGATTATTTAGAGCAAAAAGGTAAAATAAGAGAAAATGTGAGAGATAATTTATATTCGCCGGTTGTATTGGCAACCCTAGCTACCCGTTATAAAATACATTTTACATATATGGGTACTGGGTGCATATTTGAATATGATGAAACTCATCCTTTTGGATTAGCCGATAATGGATTTAGAGAAGAAGATACACCTAACTTTTTTGGTTCAGGGTATTCGGTGGTTAAAGGTTATACGGATAAATTAATGCATTTATTTGAAGATTCTGTTTTAAATGTTAGAATTCGCATGCCAATAACTTCTGATTATAATTCTAGAAATTTTATAACTAAAATTGTAAAATATGAAAAAATTTGTTCAGTTCCTAATTCGATGTCTGTGCTACCCGAACTATTACCGAAAATGATAGATATGGCCGAAAAAAAAATAACAGGAACAATTAATTTAACAAATCCGGGGTTAATATCTCACAATGAAATATTAACTATGTATAAACAGATAGTGGATCCAGAATTTACATGGGAAAACTTTAGTGTAGAAGAACAGGATAAGATATTGGTAGCAGGAAGGTCAAATAATTATTTAGATACTGGAAAATTACAAAAGTTATATCCTGAAGTATTGGACATAAATACAGCGGTATTCCAATGTTTAGAGTCAATGAAAGTTAAATCAAATAAATAAGTATTAGAGATTTAATTTTAATTTTTGTATTTTTTTTTAATTTTATAAATGGATATGTGCCCATGTTTTAAGTTAAAATATGGGCGTGTCTCCATTAATTATTGTTTATATAATTAATTTTTTTGAAAATTTTATATCATTATCAATTAATTTTTGTTTTAATAAACCAATTGAATTTGAAACTTCTTCACTTATTATAAATTCATTAGTAGTTTCGTTAACTCGTTCAAATATACATACAAAATCTATCCATT
>JBDNHS010000297.1:0-8513 GCA_041688685.1 Kapaibacterium sp. (SeqCode) | reverse complement strand
TAGTCAATATATAAACTATCCCCTTCATAAAATACATTTTTGAACTTTTGCATATCCTCAATATTTTTTACAGGAATATCGCCAACAAAGTTTTTTGTATCAGATAAAAAAAGGTTGTATTTTTTGCATAATAATTGCACTTGCTCTTCGGTGATAGCTTTGATGAAAGGATATTTTAGATTCAAATTTTCAAATATTTTTCTATACTCTGGCAATATTTTAACCAAGTTTTGAGTAATGGCATTTATTTCAGCTTCTTTCCTCAAAATATTATCTTTGTTAGTAAAGCCAAATTCAGCAATCTTTTCACTATTCATAATTTTAGTTAGATTATACTTAACTAATTCATTATTTTTAATAAAATCTTGAGCAGTCATAAATTCTTGATGGATTTGTTCCACAGTTACATTTGACAAGTTCATTTTTTTTCCTCCATTGTTAAAATAAAAAGCAAGTCCCCAGTAGTCCTAATTTGTCTGCAAACGTAAAACGTAAGTGTTCGGTGCTAAAAGAGACCTGCCATAGAAAATTACGGCATAGTATTGTATGCCTTTGTCAATTATCGTTCAATGTAACGCATTTGTGTAAGTTAGCCCTAAAAACCCTTATACAGTCTGCTCTTCAGGTAGTTTTCGTAGTTCTGGTTGTAAAATATAGAAATTAATGTCGTTATTGGTCAGCATTTCTCCAACAATTTTTAAAACCGTCGCTTTATCTACAACAGTAGTCAAATTTAATTTATATTTTTGCAAAATTTTATTTATTTCATTGGCACAATCTAATTGTTGTTGTTTTTCATTTTCTTGAAACTTTTGAATTACTTTTTTTGCCTCTTCAATATGAAGATCATACTCTTTTTTATTTATAAATTCCTGTGGTAAAGGATTATCTAATACTTTTTGTACTGCCTCCGAAAAAGTTTTGTCTTTCAATACTTCTGTTGGTGGTGATTTTTTTGGTAGTAAACTATTATTTTTAACTGCCATTCTAAAACCTCTTATATTATGTGTAAATAGAAATTGTTTGAGCTGGTATTTCCAGTCATTATAGAGAATTGTTTTTTTAGATATTACTTTATCTTGTGTAGAAATTACATAGAAGTTACTATTTAATCCATTAAACATTTCAACTCTAATTTCGTCGCCACTTTGAAACCGTTTGAGTGCATATTCTGGAGTAATTGTAAATTTATTCTTTTGTAAATGTTTTATTAATTGTTCTTTATCTGTCATTGTTATTCTTAGTTAAAATATTTAATAATTAATCCATTCAATTTTAGTTTCGTTATAATTGCCTTTTTCCCAAACAAACCAAGAGTACATTGTACAACTTGCGTTATATTTTATAAAATCTCCGTTATCAGCACACTGAAGCCTTTTGACAGGAGCATAAACTTTAATAGGTTTATATTGAGAAAAGATTTTTTCATAACGCCCCATAGATTCTAAAAATTGAACTCTTAAAAACATTGCAACTTTATTTCCCTCTGGCACTTTCCTTAGTGCAGTTAAGACAAATTCTGTAGCAAATTTAAAGGGTGGGTTTGTGATTATATCCCCATTCCAAACAGTCTCACTTCTCAAAAAGTCTTCTACTTCGCCATAATTTCTATTAATAATATCAGAGCTTTTGCCGTGTAAATTATGTTTTTTCAATACATTGGAGAGATGACCTTGACCACAAGCACATTCCCAAACATTACTAAACGTTTCTTTTTTCAATAATTCTTCAAGTGCCAAAGGTTCAGTTGCATAATAATCATTTACATTTCTAATATGATTTTTTCTGTTGCTTACTCCCATAGTAGCGAATAAATTGGATTGTTTAGTTTTTATTTCTTCTATTTCTGTCATTTTAGTTTATTTTGTTTAAAATATATTCAATAAATTGATTAGTTTCATTGATATAATGATTGTTAATTTTGCTACATTTTGGAGAAATCAGTATGCGTCGTATAATATCTTCGTTTAAGCCATCAATATTTAAAATTTTATTAACCCTAACTCCAGAAATACCCAAATCGTACCTTAGAATATTTATTATTTTTGCAAATTTATCAGAATTTCGGTCTTGATTAATATTAATGTTGTGGATATTCAAATCAAACATACTAAATAAATATTCTATTGGATTTATTATTTTTTCGTTAATTTCGTCTTTTAAATATTTAATATTTACAACATTTATATCAACTTGCATTTTGTCAATAATATCTTTTATAATTCTGGAATAAAGGTAATGTTCAGATTCAATGACAAATTGATTAAATCCGTGTATTATCGTAGAATGGTGCATATTCATTAATTTGCCAATGTCAGTCAATGAAGCATTAGTTTTGGTACGCAATAAATACATCATAGTTCTGTTAATTTCTACCAAATTAGGAGTTCGCACTTTAGAGAAGACAAAGTCTTTTTCGCCTAATTCTTTAGCTATTGTTTCAGCCATAATCAGAGCCGATTTATATTGTTTAGTAGTTAGTTTCATTTTTGTAATATATTTTTTGCTTACTATAATCATCAGTTTTTAGTTTCATAATAAAATTTTATTTCGTTATTTTCTTTAAATTGAATTAAATTATATTTAATGCACAATCTAAATATAAACACCTTTTTTAAACGAGTAATTAAAAAACTAAATTGTTCTCTAAATTGTTCTATACTAAAATCTTGTTTGTAATAATTACACATATTACACGCAGGATTTAGATTGTCTATATGATGTAATTCATCTTTTGTTAATTTGCTTTCAAATTGACAACTAATATGATCAACTTGCATTGTTTTTAAATTAAGTTCACAACCACAATATGCACATCTACCATCATATTTATTTAGAATTAGTTCTCTGTTAAATTTCATTTTCTATAACCTTTAAAATAATCTGTTTCTTTAGCCACCATTTTCCCTTGTGCTTGACTTTTTGGATCACTTGAAGTCCAATCGTCGTCATCTAAAGCTTCGTCCTTTTGCTCTGTCAAATACGAATGGTCTAAAAGATTGTGGTGATCTAATAACCTAAATAACATTTGTGAAAATGGATATTTACTTATTACCTCTTCTTTTGGTTCTGACATTTTAGTTCCTTTTAATTTCTAATATTCTTTGTGCAATTTCATAATATTTCTGCATCTGATCAACTTCATTAAACTTGCACCAAGGTAAACTAAAATTCTCCGAGCGTTCCTCAAACCAAACTATAGAAGTATTATCTACAATTAAATATATTCGCATCTCTTCTAATTCTTTTTTATTTAAGGATTGGACTTGCTCCCAATATTTTCTATTATATTCTTCACTATCTGGCAATTTTAATTTTAGATATTCTTTTGTCAATTCACTCATTTTTTTTTGATTCCTTAATTTCAGCAAATTCTAAAAAGTGTTTTAAGTTATCATATTGATATGCACTTAATTTTAATTTAATTGCTCCACAATCTATTTCAAAGGTAGTTTCTGACCCTGTTTTTAATATGCGAAAACGAACAGATGGAGGGCTATTATAATACATTTCAGTATAACTATTTTCACAAAAATTCTCACTTTCGTGTAGGATTTCAGGTTCTGTCATTTTTCTAATTCCTCTAAAGTTTTTGCAATCATAATAAAATATTTGTCAACTTGTGATTTAGTATCTAATACATCTATATCAGCGTAAAATAATGTTTGTGAAAGTGGCGACCTGTCGTATTTATTCTGATAATAATAATAACACATATTACTTTCATTAACATAAAATGCATTGTCGTTAACCAAATCATAAAAACTTATTGATATTTCTTTGCCAAGTAATTTTGCCGATCTAAAACTTTTTATTTTGCCATAATGTTTTTTTATATAGTCTAACCAAAACTTCTGATTAAAATGTTCTACAATTTTTAAATTTACTGAACTTTGTTTTTCCAATAGTTCCAATGTTTTTTTATCAAATGCTGGTTCTGTCATTATTCTATTTCCTTATAAAATATTGGATTATGTTGTTTATCTACTATTATAAATCTTGGGAAGTCCATATATAAGATATTTTGATTGATTTTGACATAAGGTAAATATTTGTTTGGCATATCATAAGCACAAACCTTTTCATACTCAACCCAATTAAAAAAAGAGTGTCTTTTTTCTTTAATAAAAATTCTGGTATAACTTTCATTAGATTTTGAAATGTCCATAATTTTACCTAAATGAACATCTGGCTCTGGCATAATTGCGGAAAGCATCCATAAACATAATATGAAAACGGTTAATATTAATATTGCAAAAGGCAACCAAGAGAACTTATCTTCTGTTTCTACTTCTGTCATTTTTCTAATTCCTTAATTCTTTTTAAAATAGCTTCTTCGCCATCGTGCCAGTTACCAACAAGAATTAATTCTGTAATCCCTATTAATTGGTCAGTTTGTGCATAGTTTGTTACAGTATTACGGGCAATGCTTACCCTTTTAAGTTTTGTTATGTTAATTTCTTTTTTTACCAATATTCCTAAATCATTATAATAAAAATACTTTATAAAATAAGGGTCTTTGGAATTTAAATAACAATCATATTCATATAATTTTACGTCTCTTATTGTAGTAATTAATTGGCAAATGGTGTCTCTCAATACTTCCATATCATTATGAAAACTTTGGTGATGAAAAACTCCGTCCGGAGAAAAAATCCAGCCTTGCGGCTCTGTATTTTTATATTTTGCTAACGCTTTAAATTCTATTTCTCTCATTTTTCTAATTCCTTAATTTTAAAAATACCAATTTCTTCAATATCTGAAATACGTATTAAAATTGTATCCATTGCCTGATTTACTGCTAAACCATTAGAGTATTCAATTAACTTAACAGGATTGTCAGGTATGTTGTAAAACCATAATAATGTTGCTATGAAATAAGGTTTGTCTTTACCATAGCCGTTTGTAATTTTAATATAATCATAGTCTTTGTCTTTGCCTGTTTTATCAACTAATCTTGATTTAATCCAGTTACTCGGCTGTCTATATTCTATATCTTTTTCGCCTGTTACCATCACTTCAAACATTTTTTTACTTACAGTCAAATATAATACTTTGTATTTGCTTAAATCAATCATTTTCTATTTCCTTAATTGCTATATTTAAAAAATCTCTTAATTCTATTAGTTGATTGTCTGTTAAGTCAACTGTTTCAAAATTATGAGGAGTATCTATTAAAACACAATGTTTATAATTTTTTTCTTTTACATTTGTTTGCATATTGAAACTATTGCCCATCGTTTCAGAATCGAAGTCTAATTCTTGCATTTTTCTAATTCCTTAATTTTAAAAATAGGGATCATCGTATAATGGTTTTTCTTTAAATTTTGTTTCTGGTGCTGGTTCATAAGCATAATTATACTCTAAATTCCCAAACAAAGTATATTCTTTAATAAATGCCAGTCTTACAGTCCCAGTTGGTCCATTTCTGTTTTTGCCGATAATAATTTCAGCTATATTTTCTGTTGAAAGATTGTCATCAAAAGTTTTAATTTGATAATATTCTGGTCGGTGTATCAAGAGGACTTGGTCAGCGTCCTGCTCAATACTTCCAGAATCCCTTAGATCAGCCAAGTTAGGTCTTTTATCAGCTCTTTTAGTTACTTCCCTATTAAGTTGCGAAAGCACCACCACAGGAATATTAAAATCTTTTGCTATTTGTTTAAGTCCCATTGTCAATACTGCTAATTCTCGGTCTCTATTCTGCTCTTTGCTTGTTTTCATTATACCCAAATAATCAATAATGACCACATCAATGTTACTTTTATCAATCATTTTTTTAGTTTTAACACGTAAATCAGACAAAGAAAGAGAAGAGGAATCGTCAACAAAAAGTGGCAGTTTTTCTAAATCTATTATAGCCCTTTCAATTTTATCTAATTCATTACTATCAAAATTTGCACGTTTAAACTTCAAGGAATCTATCTTAGTAA
This sequence comes from Kapaibacterium sp. (SeqCode), assembly GCA_041688685.1. Lineage (GTDB taxonomy): Bacteria > Bacteroidota > Ignavibacteria > Kapaibacteriales > UBA2268 > JBDNHS01. The sequence continues at coordinate 2,580 of JBDNHS010000297.1, read as the reverse complement.
TTTGCGAAAGTAATCTTACAGTAATTGCCGAACCTACCATTTCAATTGAGAATATCCCCACAGATTTACCATTTTTTGCCATATTCTTTGCCATAGACAAAGCAAAAGCAGTTTTACCCATTGATGGTCGTGCTGCAATGATAATTAAATCTCCGTTATCAAATCCATCATTCATTAAGTCTAATTCAGTAAATCCGGTTAATACTCCATTTGTTTTTTCAGATGACCTACTCCTAATTTTCATTAGTTTGAAATAGGTTTCTTGAGCTATTGTGTATATGTCAGTCGCATTATCTTTTAAATTAAATTCAGTAAGTAGGGCTAATTCATCTTGTAAATTTTTTATTAACTCAAAAATATCTTTATTATCAGAATCTGTAAAAACTTCTTTTGTTAATATTTTAAGCTTTCTTTTTATGCCATATTCTTTTAACTTGTATTCATAATTTACGTAGCCATAAGTATTTATTAAAAATTCAGAATCCGTTAAATCAAGTATTTCACTAAGCAACTTTTGAGAAAAAACATTATTTTTTTTGGTTTGCTCAATGATTGTCATCAAATCAATGTTCTTACCATCATCAAAGAGAATTTTGCTATTTTGGAAGATAATTTTGTTTTCTTTGATAATAAAATCATCTTTGTCTAAAAGTCTAAAATAGGTTTCTAAGTTCTTTTTATTATTTACAATGTTGGCAATTACACAAATTTCGGCTATAAGTTCATCATTTGTTACTTCAAGAATTTTGATATAATGATTAGAGGTATATTTACCAAGAATACGAGCCATTGCATTTTTTTCATATTGCATTTTTCTCTCTTTTGTAAAAAATCATTTTGCCTCCACGCAATTTATTCTGTAAAACTTTTAAAAACCAGGGCAATACTTCTACTGCCCTAATCATAGGATATACAACGAAGATCCACCCTTTTATTTGTTTTCGGAGTTGGTGTGTCGGTTAATTTGAAGTAGGGTACACTATTAGTTATTACTTCCATTTTACCTGCCGAAATTATATTTTATTGCTCTAAATAGATGAACCCCTTAACTTGTAGATCTATAGAAATTTGTTTGAAACTTTTAAATGCCTGTTCAGAATCTTCATAAAATTCTGTGATTGTGTCGCCATCGTTTCTTTTGATATGAACAGCGAACTCATCATTAATTACTTCTTTAACATTTCTTTCCATAATTAACAAATGCCTAATTTTACGATTGGTAAAATTTTTGACCTCTTCTGTTGGTTCTGACACTTTTATTTCTTCTAATTCTAATATTTTTTGTGCTAATTCATAATCTTCTACTATATAATCTACTCCACCTCTGCGACTTTTATTAAACTTGGGAAGATCAGGATTCTCAAACTGAAACCAAACAAGATTTCCATCGTCCCATAATGCAATTCCCAGTTTTTTAAATTGTATCATATTTAACTTTTTTACATCGTCCCAATAATCTGTAAATACATCTGCTTGTTTATCTCTTACTCCGTTTTTTTTTCTTTTATATTTTGCTGCTAATAATTGTAATTTTAGATTATGTAAACAATTATAAATTTTGAAGGTTGTTGTTTTTTCTAAATCTTGCAATCTTTCTTCAATAGTGCTTTCTGGCAATTTTAATTTTAGATATTCTTTTAATATTTCACTCATATAAAACCTGGTTAAGAAAATGTTATAAATATTTGTTCTGAAAGTGTCTCTCTTTCATTCATAAAAGTTTGGGCTTGCTTGAAACAAAGTGCAAACAAATCAGGATTTTCTAAAGGTATTCTATTAAAAGAGAATATGACTAAATCTAATACCTTAACTAAAATACACAATGAAGTGTCATTAATTAATACAACTAATGAATAATTATCTTTTACAATTTGATAAATACTTTGCGTAGGAAAACCTGAACAGATAAAGTGATTTTTTAATAATTCGCTGTGCCACCAATCCACATTATAATCAATAGATGCATATTTAAACTTTAATATTTCACTCATATTACACCTCCCTCAATTTCTAAAAGTCTTTGTGCCAATTCATAATATTTTTCTATTTTTCCCACTTCATTAAATCCACAACTTTGAAAACATTTGTATTCTACGTTTGGGTTCTCTTCAGTTGCTTCAATAGTTATAAATACACGTGTAGAGGAGTTACTATTTATATATTCAAACGTTACCCATATACCCAACTTTTTAAAGTCTTCTTTGTTTAATTTATTAACTTCTTGCCAATATTCTACGTTATATTCAAATTTTACATTTAATATTTCGGCTCGTTCTTTTGCTATTTGCTCGGAATTGTCATAGTAAAAAAAGTCTTTACCTTCTTTGTGCAGATAAGAGAAATTTTGCCATTTTCTTCTCGAAACTTCTATTTTCGCTTCTACATCAACAAATGGCAATTTTAATTTTAGATATTCTTTACTCATATTTTGCCTCCAATTCAACTAATTTTTGGACAATTTCATAATATTCTTGCATTTTTTCAACGTCTTTATATTTGCAATCAGGCATATAAAACTCTTTCATTTCAATACTAAAACCAATTCCGTTTCCACAATCTATAATACCTAATCCCAATTCT
>JBDNHS010000296.1:0-14023 GCA_041688685.1 Kapaibacterium sp. (SeqCode) | reverse complement strand
TTTAACAAATTTAATGAATTGGTAACAAAATTGCTATATTCGTAAAAAAGTGTTAATTATTTTAAAAAATTCTTTAATATATAGTAGAAATTAAAAACGAGTAAGATTGATGGCAAAAGTAACTAAGAAAAAAGTAGAGAAACCAATAAATTTGAATGAAGAAAACGAAGGTGATAATTTAGAGTTAAGTCGTTTTATTCCAATTAAATTAACTGTACTTCCGTTAAAAGACGTTGTACTATATCCGAATATGATATTTCCAATATTAATCGGAAGAGTGCAATCTCTCAAATCAGTCTCTGAGGCAGTGGACAGAGATAAATATATTTTTGTCATCACTCAAAAAGACACAAAAAAAGAAGAACCAGTATTTGAAGATTTATTTGAATATGGTACAATTTGCAAAATTATACAAGTCCTCAGATTGCCGAATAATTTACTTAAAGTGTTAGTCGAAGGTATAACTATTGCAAAAATCAAGAAGAAACATAAATCAAAAGACTTTTTAGAAGTTGACACAGATTTGGTGGATTTATATTTTGATAGTGATGACAAAGAATTAGAAGCAACAATCAGGCACGCTAATGACTTATTCAAGCAGTATATCCAAAATTCGCCACAAATGCCTCAAGAAATTTTGGGTGCTTACGATTCTATCGAAGAGCCAATAAGAAAGGTGTTTTATGGTGCATCTAATGTAATAACTTCATTACCACAAAAGCAAAATATATTACAAGCTGGCAACCTTAAAGATATTTATTATCAATTCGCATCTGTCCTTACTTATGAATTAGAATTATTAAAATTAGAAGATGAAGTGGATAGTAAAATTCATAATACTATTCAAAAAACACAAAAAAAATTCTATATACAAGAGCAAATCAAAGCTCTCCAAAAAGAATTAGGAGATGATGATGATACTTCTCCAGATATACAAGAGTTAAGAGAAGCAATTGATAAAGCAGAAATGCCAGAAAAAGTAAAGGTAAAAGTGCTTGAGGAATTGAACAAATTACGTAAAATTTCAACAATGTCTCCTGAGTATTCACTGAATAGAACTTATATTGAGACATTAATTGAGTTACCTTGGTCAATTAAAACATTAGACAATTACAATGTAAATAATGTCAAAACAATATTAGATGAAGATCATTATGGATTAGAAAAACCAAAAGATAGAATTTTGGAATTTATTTCTGTATTAAATATGATTGGCTCACTCAAAAAGCAAATTTTGTGTTTTGTAGGTCCTCCAGGTATTGGTAAAACTTCATTGGCAAGGTCTATTGCAAGAGCTTTAGGCAGAAAGTTTGTACGTATTTCACTTGGTGGTGTCAAAGATGAAGCCGAAATCAGAGGACATAGAAGAACTTATATCGGCGCAATGCCGGGTAAAATTATCAAGTCAATGAAATCTGCAAATTCAATTAATCCTGTGATTTTATTAGATGAAATTGATAAAATGTCAACTGACTTTAGAGGTGACCCATCATCTGCCTTATTGGAGGTATTAGATTCGGAGCAAAACATAGAGTTTACAGACCACTATGTTGACATGGAATATGATTTGTCTAATGTTATGTTTATAACAACAGCAAATGTAAAATATGATATTCCATTACCACTTTTGGATAGATTAGAGGTAATTCAGCTTGATAGTTACTTAGACCCAGATAAACTTGAAATTGCAAAAAAACATATTTTACCTAAATCGCTAATTGAATTAGGTTTAGATAATTATAATGTTGATTTTACTGATGAAGCTTTACTTAAAATTATTACTGAATATACAAGAGAAGCCGGTGTTAGGAATTTGGAGAGAACAATAGCTTCTGTCCTTAGAAAATTCATTAAAGAAATCGTAACTGACTTTAACAACAAACAAATTTCTACCGATGAAGTAGTTGACAATATTGCTTTGAAAGATAACAAAAAGTTTGTTGCTGGTCTGAAAAGAAAAAAAATCGTAATTAATGAAAAGAAAATTGAAGAATATCTAAAACTACCAATTTTCAAAAACAGAAAAGAAGATTTAGAAGACAAAATTGGTGTAGCAACTGGACTTGCTTGGACTTCAGTTGGTGGTGATACATTGCCAGTAGAGGTAACTATAATGCCAGGCACTGAGAAATTAACACTTACTGGTAAATTGGGTGATGTAATGAAAGAATCTGCATCTGCAGCTTTGTCATATATTCGCTCAAATTATAAAAAATTAGGTATTGAAGAGAATTTTAGTAAAGATAAAGAAATTCATATTCACTTCCCAGAAGGAGCAATACCAAAAGATGGACCATCAGCTGGTATAACTATAACTATGGCTCTAATATCGGCAGCAAAAGGCATTAAACTCAAAGGTAATTTGGCGATGACAGGAGAAGTAACTTTAAGAGGTAATGTGTTGCCAATTGGTGGCTTAAATGAAAAACTTTTAGCAGCCAAAAAAGTTGGTATTACAAATGTAATTGTACCAAAAGACAATCAAAGAGATGTAGATGAGATTAGTTCTGTAATCAAAAAAGACTTAACTATAAATTTTGTCAAACACATAGACGAAGCTCTAAATATTGCTTTTGATAATTTTGAGTAAATTATTGAAGTATTTTTATAGAAAAAAAAATATCACATTAACAAAAGGACAGGTATTACCTGTCCTTTTTTTCTGTGTATTTATTTAGTTTGTAATAGTTAATGGAATAAAATAAAACAAAATTCCATGATTAATACTTGTAATTTAATTGAAAAATTAATCTACTATCATTATTACCTAAAATTTCTAAATTTCCTGAACCTAATTTGTCAACATTATTTTTAAATGTAGATGAATATCTTAAGTTCAAATCTAACACATCAAAAATTGGGTATTCAATTCCAAATATTAATCTATAACCTTTGCCAAACATTGCATTAGTTGTTGTATATCCAGGCATAGCGTATTCATATTGCCAAATAGCAGAATTAAAACTTGGTGTATCAAAATATGTTATTCTTGAATTAAATTTCAAATCTTCAAATATATGACCGTGATATTCTAAAAAGGCGAGGTCGCCTGTTTCATTATTCAAATGTTCAGCAAAGTTTACAAATGTTTTTTCATATCTAAGTCTTAATCTATTATTATTATCAATATTATGGTGTAACTCTAATCTAAAATCAAATTTAGTTCTATCAAATATTACTCTTTGATTATAGTTGACAATATTTGCAGCTTCTTTCTTTTGTTCATACTTTAATCTATTGATTAATTTTAAATCTTTGCTAAATTTATACTCAGTCTCCAAAAACACATCTAATCCAATTTGTTTATTAGGCAATGAGTTGATTTTATTAATTGTAGAATAATATTCAAAATAATTATAGAATTTAATATTTTTGAATCCTTTGTATTCAATTCCGTTATAATAACTAATTTGATTACCTAAGTTGCCAATTTCTCCAAAATTATAACCGTACATTGACCTAAATTCTGGACTTGATACTCTTAATTGATTTGAAAATACAAAGTCTTTATCATAATATTGAGATGAGATTTTGCTGGTATAATTAATATTATCATCTATTGCAATTTCAGTACCAAATGAAAATTTATCTTTTGTATATAGATTATAAATAGAGTAAAGATTTATTGAGTTTAAAGAGTTGGTGGAGTTAGCATTATTGCTATTAGTATTTGTAGTTTTGAAATAAATACTTGAAGTAGGATTTAATGCTTTGTCATAATTGAAATTGGTAACTAAAACACCAAAAATATTGTTGTAATTATTGTTGTTATTATTGTTGGTAATTGAATATTCAATATTAGCAGTAATATTCTTTTCATTTAGGTTATTTTTTTTTGAGATTTCATTTGCTGTTCTGAAACTTGGAGAGATTGCAATAGAAGTTACTTCATTTAATTCATTTATTGTAGAAGCTTTATTATTGTCTGCATACCAAAATAATAATTTTAGTACTTCCTTTGAATTAGATGAGTTATTAGTTGAATTATTTGCAATGTTATTTGTAATATTATTGCTTAAATCAATAGAATATTCTCCCAAAACACCTCTAAACTTATTAAAATCAATTGTAGATGTATTTTGGTCAGTAGTCTTCGAAAAAGATAAAGTAGGCGAAATTACTTCACTTCCTTTTGTGGCTGCAAAAGAAGTCCAAAACACACTACCAAATCCAACTTTTGGTACAAAGTCCCCTACTATGATTTTTAGATTGTTGAAATTTGAATTAGATAAAAAATTAGAATGGCTATTTATATATTTTATGGAGTAACTATTAAATTCATTTATATTTTCTTCGCCCAAATCTTTTTTTGTTTGTAGCATCAAGTTTAGTGATTGATTGTCTGAAATTCTTTGTTTTAGATTTAATCTTTGGAAAATATCTAATTCGTTACCAGCAAACTTGCCTTCTTCGATACCAGAAATTTGCCCAAATCTTGTTTGATTACGAATTATAAAATTTAGTTTTGTGTCTTTGTTTGTTAGATTATTTCTATTTTTTAAGTTCTCTATTTTATTAAATATTATTTGCTTTTGTCCGGAATTTAGATTTAGATTAGATTCAATGCTGTCGATAAAAATATTGATATTTTCGAACAAATTATCATTTATAAATTGCTGTAACTTATTGGCTGTAAATATATCTATTGCCGGTAAGTCAAATAGATCACTTGAATTATTTTTAGAAATATTTTTAGAATTATCTTTAGAATTAGAATTTGAATTTGAATTTTGTATATACATTTCATTTTCATATTCAATTATTTCATCTGCAATCGGTGTCAAATTTGACCTTCTTGTATTGAACTCAAGAAATGTCTCAAATTGAGTATCAAATAACGGTGCTATCGAAGTGGTATCTAAATTAATTGAATTAGTATTAGAAATAATATTTAAAGTATCGTTATTAGAGTTCCCTTTAGAATAGAGTAGATTAATATTGAATATAGATAATATTAAGAATACCTTTAAAAAACATAATAAATTTAATCTCATAATTTTATTTATCTTAATTATATTCATATTAATACCAGTTATAATTAAGTGCTAAAATGAATATATAACCCAACTCATTTCTTTTGTTGAAATTAATATTGATATCAAAATTATTGCTAACGATATAATTAGTTCTAAGTTCTATAATTTGTGGATTAGTCGAAAAAGCGACACCAACATTAAAATTATCGTATAATTTATAAAGAGAGCCAAAATTTAGTGAGGTATTTCTTTCTAAATTTACTACAATATCCAAATCACAGAGTATTTTATCGGTTAAAGTTATACCAGTTCCAAAAATTATTCTTTGATGAATATTTTGAGTTAGAATTTGAATTGGATTCTGATTTGTGCTATTTGCATTATTTTGACCAAAATAATCTCTGTTTATATTGGTGAGTGCAATTCCAAAGTCAATGTTTTCATTAATTGTAATAATAGAAGCTAAGTTAATACCAAGATAATTATCATTATTAAAGTTTTTGATTCTGTTGTTCTCAAATTCAACAGAAGCAGATAATTTTATACTTTTAAATTTAGTTGCCAAAGAGCCAATCAAAGCGAATTGATTAAAGTTTTCGTTACCTATATTACTTATAGAAATGTTGGATTTGGTGCTGGAGTCAATTTTTTGGATGTAATTTATATTATTCATCAGCAAATCATCTAATCCAAAAATACTGGGATAATTTGTAATAGACAAACTATTATTTTGGTCATTTAAGATTTGACTTGGATTTTGGTGGAGATTAAATTTTAGTAAGTTTGATTTTCCAACGGCACTTGGAATTTGAATGAAGTTTTGAGAGATAGTTTGTGACAATATACCATCATTTGTCCTTATGAGAATAAGAACTATAGATATAATAATTAATTTTATATTTTTCAATAAATTTATTATAATTACACTTTATTTAAAAATTACTTAAAATGTAATACAAAATAATAATTTAATACAAAATGTAAATATAAAAATCAATTTTTATTTTTTATTGGTCAAAAGCAAAATTTTACGACTTTCTCCAAGGACCAGTAATAGCAACAGTTTTGCCACTATGTTGGATATTTACAAAAAGAGTTGAGCCATCGGTAGAGAAGCATACTCCTGCAAACTCTGATGGGTATTTTGTATTATGTGCTATGTGATAAATTTCGCCTATGGCATTAATACCAATAATTCTTGGCGACTCAGTATCTTCACACATAACTACATCACCCCAAGGAGATACAGTCAGATTATCACAATTTGTAATAATATCTTTGTTACCTGATTCGATAAATAGTTCTATGGTTGGTGGAAAGTCTTTTTCTTTAGTTGTGCCTTCAAATTCACTTGGTATATATCTAAATACTTGTCCTAACTTAGATTTACCGCCATTAGTACAAGCAAAGTATAATTCGTTATCTCCAAACCACATACCCTCACCTCTTGCAAATTTTGCTCCACCAATTTCAAATCCTCTTAACCTCAGATCATCTTCTGTTGGGTCAACATTATCAATATCTAACCACTCTACATTATATTTTTTATTTATTTCTGTTACATTTCCATTAGATAATTTACCCCAATTCCGAGTATCAAAGCTTTTTTCACCTTTTATAGATAATATTTGTAATTTCCCGCCTTTTTGTAATTGTTCTTCTTGATTAGGCAAAAATCTATAAATCATTCCATCATAAGCATCTTCGGTTTGATAGATAACAGACGTTTTGGGGTCAACACATACTGCTTCGTGATTAAATCTACCCATATCTTTCAGTGGAATAGGTTCATTAATATAAGGAGTGGTTGTTGCTTTTACTTCAAAATTATATCCGTGATTTTGTTGATGAATATCGCTTTTGACAACAGTAGTTTCTTCGCAGCTAATCCAAGAATTCCAAGGGGTTGGACCACCAGCACAATTTCTCAAAGTACCAACTAATGATAAAAATTCCTGCTCAATTACTTGATTTTTGGTGTCATAGACTATAGTAGTTGTTCCTCCTAGAGCGACTATATCTGAAATTCCATTATCATAAATTAGATTTCTATCTATTTTGTTTAAAAGTACATTATTTTTACCAAAAGCACCTTCGCCAAAAGTTGATGAGTCAATTTCATGATTTCTGATTATTACTTCTTTGCCGTTTACATTAAATGTAGCCATTCCGTCCATTTTACTTGGAACAGTGAACCCATCACTCATTATATTTCCAGTTTCAGAAATAATTCTATATTCAAATCCTTTAGGTAAATCTATAATACCATTTGGGTCTTTGATTAAATCTCCGAAACCAACAGATTGAGATAATTTCTGGATTTTGTATAATTTTTCATTTAGTTCTGCACTAAGGTTTGAATTTAGGTTTGAGTTTAGGTTTGAGTTTAGATTTGCAATATTATTTTCTGAACCATTGGCATAAAGCTTTAAGCCATAAAATCCAATTCCAGTCAAAATGCTATTTTTTAAAAAGTTTCTGCGATTATTCATTGTAGTAGATATAATTTGATATAATTTGATATAATTTGATATAATTTAATATATTTTAAATTTATATTATTTTGAATTTTGATTACTTAATTAACAAATTAAAGATAAAAATAATTCAAAAATGAAAAGAATAAAGTTTAAAAACACTAATTTACAAGTATTGTATTAATTTTACGTTATTCATTTAGTTTAAATGATGATTTTATTTATTTATTTTACTTGATTAACTTAGAAACGTGGAAAATAAAACAATATTACAAGAACTATTTAATAGAAAAAATAAAATTGATAGTGGGAATGTTTTTGATATTTTAGTAAATTTTCATAAACAAATAAAAGAAGCTATAGAGATTGGTGATCAAATCAGTTTTGATGATTTAACTTTAGAAAATGTAAGTAAGACCAAAAACATCGCTATTTTAGGTATGGGTGGTTCTGCAATTGGTGGAGACCTGATAAAAAGCTATTTGGAGGCAAGGAAATTTGCTGGTCAAATAACCATAGTTAGAAATTATGAATTGCCGTCTTATATTGATGATTCATATTTAATTTTAGCTGTATCGTATTCTGGTAATACAGAAGAGACTTTATCATCTGTGAAGGTGGCATTGGAAATCACTAAAAATATAATTTGTATCTCAACTGGTGGAGAATTATTGGATATTGCGAGATCTAATAATCTAAATCATATACTTATGCCAGGCGGTTATCAACCAAGATTAGCATTGGGTTATAGTTTTTTTGTACAACTTTACACATTAATCAAACTAAACTTATTAAAAAGTGTGAAAGATGATAAGAATTTTGAACAAAGTATATTTACCGAAATCAAGGAATTGATACAATTAATTGAAGCAAATGCAGAATATTATTCAATGGAAAATGAAGCAAATGCACCTTATCAAATTGCTATGAGTTTGTACAAAAAACAAATTATGATTTACTCATCGGATAATTTATTGAATACGATTAATTATAGATGGAGAGGGCAATTCCAAGAGAATAGCAAAAACTTAGCTTATGGTGGGTTTTTGCCAGAGATGAATCATAATGAAATTAATTCATTCAAATTCCCTGAAGTAGTTGTTGAAAATCTTTCGTTCTTGTTTTTGGTGGATAAAGAATATCATCAAAGAGTGTTAAAGAGATTTGAAGTATTTGAGGATATTTTAAAGGAAGCCAACTACAATATTTTGGTAATTCAGAGCCACGCAGATGGTTTATTAGCAAGGATGTTTGATTTGATTTATCTTGGTGATTGGATTAGTTTTTATTTGGCAATGTTAAATAATATTGACCCAACTCCAATACCATTAATTAACAAACTAAAATCAGAATTAAGTAAATAGATAAATTTAGTAGATTTAACAAAAATAGCAGTAATATTACTGCTATTTTTTTTTATACTAATTTTATGCAAAACTAAAAATTTGTAATTGTTAGTTTAACGTAGATATTAAGCTTGTTTCAATGCCCAAGAAATACAGTAACCTTCTTTTGCAACAGGACCTTTAAATAATTGGCAACCACCACAGTCTTTTTCTGTAGCAGGTGCATTGTAAAGTTGACAGTTAGAACATTGCTTGCCCGCTTCTTTAGAATTTATTACATATTTATAGTTTTCACGCAACTTTTTTTCGTCAGCTGTAAGAGCTGATAAGTCATTACAATCTGGTGCTTTTTCTCCACCGCAAGAGCTTATAATACTGCCTCCGAATACAGAAATTCCTACCAGTGCCACCGCACCCATAGAACTTTTTAGAAAACTTCTTCTGTTTTCATTCATTTTATCACCTTTAAGATATTATTTTTATAATTATTTAAGGATAATTATTTAATTTGTTATAGAAATTTATTAATTTTAATTTTAGTAATATTTATAACTTAACTTTGTAACTTAACTATCTAAATTGTATGGATTCCAAGCTACTCTAAAATCTTCATTCCAAGTATCCATATAATCAAGGTCTTCTTTTGTAATATTAAAGTCAAAAACGTCAGCATTTTCTTTGATTCTGCTTGGCGTTACAGACTTTGGCAATACTATAAAGTTATGTTCAAGAGACCACTTAACGAGCATTTGCCCAGGAGTTCTGTCGTACTTTTGAGCTAATGCAACTAATTTTGGTTCATTTATTTTTTTTCCTTGAGCAAAGGGACTATAAGACTCAATTTGAATTCTATTATTCAGACAATGCTCAGCTAATTTTTTTTGATACAGATAAGGCGTCATTTCAACTTGATTAATTACTGGCACAATTGGCGAGTCTTTTAATAACTCATCAATATGCTTTTCGGTATAGTTACTTATTCCAATTGACCTTGCTTTCCCCATTTCATAAATTTTAATCATTGCCTTCCAAGTATCTAATCTTTTTTCGGGAAGGGGCCAATGAACAAGATATAAATCAACATAATCCATTCCTAAATTTGTCAAACTTGTATCGAGAGCTTTTAGAGTAGATTCGTAGCCTTGGTCTGTGTTCCAAACTTTTGTAGTTACGAATATATCATTAAAGTCAACTTTTGAATCTTTCAATGCAATTCCGATATCTGATTCATTGCCATAAATAGCTGCTGTATCAAAATGCCTGTAACCTAATTCCAGAGCGTATCTGACTGCATTTTGAGTTTCGTTACCTTTTCCGGACTGATAAGTGCCGAGTCCCAAAATTGGTATCTCTACTCCATTATCTAATAAAACAGTTGAATTTATATTCATTATTTTTCATTTTTGTAAATTTATAACAAGGAAATCATAGTAATAATATCGTGATTAGTCTTTAATTTATGCTTAATTAATACTTAACTAGTCTTATTTAAATCAATTCTATTAATAATTTATGTTTTTGTTATATAATAAATATAACTTATTTTAATGAAAATAAGACAAATATATTCATAATATTAATTAAAAATTATTAAATTGTAACTTAAGTAATAACTAAAACGTTTATTTAGTTATAAAGTAGGCAAAAAACAACATCATTCTTTATAAAAATTAGTGATATAAAAGTTAATTAAGAAGATACTAATGAAAAATAAATTAAAAACAAACAATAGATTTAGGTTTAGATTTACATATAGATTTATAATATTACTTGTAGTATTAAATACTCTAAATGTAAATTGGAATATGAATTTAAATGCTAAGATTCCAATTCAAATTCAGAATATTGAAAATCAAATATTTGAAACAAAACATAATGATTTGAATAAAGCAAAATGTAGTTATCCGGAGCAAACTTATAAAAGATTGAATAAGTTGGATAAGAATAATAAAATACAGATTTCGCAAGTAAAAGAAAGTAATTACGATGTTTTGAGTTACGACTTATTTGTTGATTGGTATAATTTATTTGATGAAAAGATTGAATTAAAAGTCAAAGAGTTTGCTGGTTTGCAGGTTATGAAAATAGCAATAACAAAAGATAACACAAATTCTATTGAAATAAATACTCTAACAATGAATGTCAATAGTGTTAGATTAATTGATAAAAATTCAAAAATAGATTTAGAATATTCAATTATTGAAGCTGATGACAATAGTGAACCAAATGTTATTACGCTTGATAAAACTTATAATATTAATGATACAATAAGTATAGAAATTGCTTATTTACATAATACTCCAATGCAGTTAGGATTCCAGTATTACAGCACTTCGGCAGTGAGTATTCCTTATCCGATAGGTTATACAATGAGTGAGCCAGAGAATGCAAGAAATTGGATGCCGTGTAAAGATAGACCAGATGACAAAGCTTTTTCGAAAATATCTATTAGAATGCCAATCGGCTATACAGCTATATCAAATGGTTTATTGGTAGATTCGGCAAAAACTGACTCGTCTATTGTTTATGTATGGGAGAATGATATTCCAATTCCAACCTACTTAATGCATATAATAGCTTCTAAATTTTACAAATGGACTGATTACTTTCAAAGGAAAGGACAATTTAATGATAGTATAGAAGTTAGTTATTATGCTTGGGAACAAGACTTACCAGAATTTAATTCGAAATCTAAATATAAACCAAGAGAATCAATGCAGCCAACAGTTGCAATGCTTGAATTTTTATCTAATTACTTAAATGAATATCCATATCAAAAATACTCGCAAGCATCTGCTTTCCCTTTTCAATACGGTGGTATGGAGCATCAGACAATAACTACTGTTAATAGAAGTTGGCTACAAAACAATGCAGAACTTGGGGTGATGCACGAGGTTGGACATCATTGGTTGGGAAATATGATTAGTTGTGCCACTTGGAATGATGTTTGGATTAATGAAGGTGGAGCAACCTGGACTGAATGGTTGTGGCTTGATGAAGCATATAATAATGACTTATACAAATCTTATGTTACCAGTTCGACAGTGAGTCTTACTTCAAAAACTCAAATAGCTCTTAATAATAGTATTTATGGAATAGAGCCAAACATGATTTTTACAGGTCAAAATCAAGTTTTGGTTTATACAAAAGCTGGTTTAATTTATAATATGTTAAATAGAATTTTAGGTGAAGATTTTAGAATTGCACTGACAAATACATTGGAAGAATATAAATTCAAATCATTAACTACTAACGAATTTAGAAACTCACTCAAAAAGTATTTATTACAGTTAAATAATACAAAGATTGATATTGATTTATTCTTTGAGGAATGGGTATATGGTAGTGGTCATCCAATTTATCAAATTAATTCTAAATATGATATTGTAGATGGTAAATATAAGTTATCAGTTAATTTGAATCAAATTCAAAAAGAAACTAATCCAAATAGCAAAGTAAAAGAAGTGTATAAAACGCCTATTACTGTTGTTATTACCACTGAAAAAGATGGCGTTTTCAAAGATATATACAAAGAAATGTCAATAAATAATAAAATCGAGAATTTTGAAATAATTTTAGATGATGAGCCGATTGATGTTGATATTGATATTACAGCAATTATTAGAACAGTAGTTGTAAACCCATTAGGTATTTCTAATCCTACAATTTCAGAAAATAATGGAATTTCGATTTATCCAAATCCAGCATCTAAAGATAATTTGGTAACGCTAAGAAAATACTATACAACAAGTAATATCGAAGCTAATTTAGAAAACGAAAACAATGATTTTGATATTATCAATAGTTATGAAATATATGATATTACGGGCAATTTAGTCGAAACCAAAATCAATATAAACTTATCTCAAACTATTCTTGATATTCAAAATCTTTCTATTGGGAATTACATCGTAAAAGTAAATTCTAATAATAAAATTACTTTTCAAAAATTAACAATTATTGATTAAACTAAATATAATTTTTAAAGTCTAAGTAGGTAATAAATCAACAAATGTTTTATTACCTTTTTTGATTTTTTGTTGTATATTTGTAAAAATGAACGAATCTTAAAATTACTAATAAAATGAGAAAGAATATGAAATTATTATCTATTTTAAATTCTAAATTATATTCTAAATTATATCTAATCTTTGCACTATTTTATTTTTTTAGTTTTAATTCAAACGCTAAGGAATTATATTTTCCGCCAATTTTAGGTAATCAGTGGGAAACTCAAACGCCTGAAAGTCTAAATTGGGAAACCAAAAATATCCCAGAATTATATCAATATCTCGAAAGCCAAAATACGAAAGCATTTTTGGTCTTGAAGGATGGTAAAATTGTAATTGAAAAATACTTTGATAATTTTACGGCAGATAGTAATTGGTATTGGGCATCTGCTGGTAAATCTCTAACTGCATTTACTATTGGAGTTGCTGAGAGTAAAGGACAGCTAAACCTCACAGACAAAACAAGCAAATATCTTGGTGAAGGTTGGACTTCTTTGGATAAAGAGTTAGAAGATAAAATCACAGTTTGGAATCAACTTACAATGACTACCGGACTAAATGACAAAAAACTGATACAACCAACTCAGACTGTACTGACCCCGATTGTCTGAATTATTTGGCAGATGCAGGTAAGCGTTGGGCTTACCATAATGCTCCATACACTCTTTTGGATAAAGTATTAGAAAATGCAACTGGGCAGAACCTAAATACATACATTGCTCAAAATTTTAGCAATAAAACTGGTATTTATGGATCATTTCTCAAATTAGGCTTTAACAATGTATTTATCAGTAAACCAAGAGTAATGGCAAGATTTGGTTTATTGATGTTAAACAATGGGAATTGGGCAAATGAAGTAATTATATCAAATAAAGATTACTTGAATAATATGATAAATACATCACAAGAATTAAATAAATCTTACGGTTATTTATGGTGGCTTAATGGCAAAGAGTCATTTATGTTACCCACTTCACAATTTATTTTTAATGGCTCTGCAATGGCAGATGCGCCAGATGATATGTATGGTGCTCTGGGTAAAAATGGACAAATATTAAATATTATACCAAGTCAAAATCTTATTGTTGTTAGAATGGGAGATGATGGCTCAGATAATTTCGTACCGACTAACCTAAATAATGAGATAATGAAAAGAGTTATGAGTGTTGTGAAAATTCACACAAGTATAGATGATGATAATTTTAGTAATTTAA
>JBDNHS010000295.1:0-4358 GCA_041688685.1 Kapaibacterium sp. (SeqCode) | reverse complement strand
TAGACCCGACAATAATCCTGAAACAAGACCTGAAACAAGACCTGAAACAAGACCTGAGAATAGACCTGAAACTAGACCTGAGACAAGACCTGAAACAAGACCTGAGACAAGACCTGAGACAAGACCTGAAACAAGACCTGAGACTAAACCTGAATCAGAATCTAGTGAGGATTTATCTTATAGTGTAAATTATGTTCAATATCAAAAAGATGGATTACAACAAGAAGCTGCTATTGAATCTGGTAAGATTAATCAATTTAGAAGAGATATTGCGGATCAGGAAGTAATTGCACCATGGAGTAAGGACGGATATAAATATTATTCGGATATATTTACTAGATCCGTTGGTGCTCCTCCCGCAGATGAAGCACTTACAAATGAATTAAAATACGGAGATTATAACTATGTGGGTCCTATTAATAAAGGTATGATAAATAAAGAATATACTTTTGTATCTCCGACAAATTGGTATCCAATTCCCCCACATCCTCCTGTCTGTGTTACAAACAAAAGTTGTACCACATGCCCTATCCAAATTTCTAATGGAAAAGATTATATGAATTGGGCCAATTGGGATGAATTTGACCAAGCAAGAAGATTTACAGGTGATATGAATATTAATATTGATTACGTTAAAAATGTTTTGAATAATCCGAATGGATTTTAAAAATATTTTTAAGGCTGAGATGCCCAACGTTAAAAATGTTTTGAGATTTATCCATTTTAAAAATAAATATTTATTTAGCCAAGAAATAATCCGCATCATTAATAATATTCATTATTTCTTCGCTATAAATACAATTTTTTATTTTATAATACAAATAATATTTTGAATATATTATTGAATCTGTAATCAAATTTTTATTATCTGTGTATTTAGATTTATTAAGTTTTATAAATACATTTATAAATTTTGTCATAATGTTTTTATAATTTGGTATAGAATTAATTATTAATTTTGATGAAAAATATATATAATTATTTTCAAGGAACATTTTGTCAATGTATAAGATATATAATAAGTTTAAATTATATATCTTTTTTCAATTTTTATTTTATAAGATGTTTGAAATAAGGATATTGTTAATAATAATCCTATTAGGAGTTTCAATTTATTATATTTATAAAATGTATGCTTTTAACTCTCACATAGTAAGCAAAGCTACTGAAACTATTGTTGATAATATGGATGATAAATTCGAAGATATAGATGAAAAATTTTCGGATATTGATACTAAACTTCAGTCCATAGAAGATTTAATAAATATTAGGTTAGAAGTTTGTTATAAAAAAGTAAACGATATATATTCGCTACAACATAAAGTAAATGAAATAACCAAAATGAATAATCAATCTATAATTCATCAAATAAATCAATATGATGAAGAAATTGAAGATGTTGATGTTGATGTTGATGTTGATGTTAATAGACATAATACAATATATAACTCACAAGAAACATCAATTTCTCCACAAAGCAAGATAAATAATTTAAACAAAAGATGTTTTATAAAACATACAAGTGCAAAAAATCAAGATAGGGAAATGTTTTATATGAGTTCTATGAACAAAAATGAAATTAACTCAAGAGATAAAACAAAAACTGAACCAAGCGAACTTTCTGAAACATCCAGTGAACCAGAAGCTATAAAAGAAAAGATAAAATATAAAGATATAAATAGTACTTTATCATCTAATACAAAAAATAAAAATGATAAATCATCAACTTCCAAATCATCTGAAACAAAAACTAATAACAAAACTACAAATAATTTATCAAATGACGATAATATTTTTTCGAATTTATATAAAAACAATAAAAAGTCAAATCTTAAAATAGTAAAAGATAATATTAGTGTTGATAATGAATCAAATTTAGAACAATTTATAAATTCATTGCCTGAAAAAATTGTAGATAATTTTTTTCAAAAAAATAAAAAAAATAAAGATAACAATGATACTAGTTCAATAATTTTAGAAATGAATAGTGATGTTGTAAAGCCATGTGAAGTAGAGACATCTTCACCAAAATTTGCAAATGCCATGAAAATTTTAAACGAAACAAATATTATTAAAAATAATTCTTATAATAAATTAACTGAACTTTATAAAAAATTACCCAATATATCTAATATTAATAATTCAGATTTGCATAATATTAATAATATCAAATCTAAAAAAGATTCAGAATCAGAATCAGAATCTGAATCTGAATCAGAATCAGAATCTAAAAATAAAACAAATAATTCTTCATTAAATAATGAGGAACAATTTGAAAATTTTGTAGACTTGTCCTCAGGCAACAATTCATTTGTTTTTGCGAACTTTGCAAAAAAATCTACAAAAAAAAATAAAATTGTAGAGTTAAATTAATTTGAATAGATAGTGTATAAAAAAAGAATGAGCATACAATTTATAAATTTTAAAGCCATTGAGTTAAAAAAATAAGTATAATAATAAATTGTTTTTAGAATAAATTATAAAATTTTTTATATTAATATATTATATATAAAATGGATAATTATTACAGCAACTGTCCCGCAAAAATGGATGACGGTAGATTTTTAACTAATTATAAAACTGCCTCATGCTACTATGAATACATAAAATATATGAATGGTATCGTTAGAGATGATGATTATAGATTGTTTTTACAATTAAATGCTGATAAAATTATGGATTCTGAATGGCTTTACCTAAGAAGAAACGATTCTTGTTGGAACAATGCTTGTGTTCATAAGTATAATACTAGAATGGACCCCAGATTTTTTTCACAAGAAAGAGAAAATGCAAATTTATTATTTAAAACAAAAGAACTACCCAAAACTTTAAATTGTCCTAAATTTGCCGACTATAGATTAACAACTACCCCTATGCAAAATTATCAAGTATCTCCTAATACTTGTAATGGTAATAAATGTAATATGTAAATTAATAAATGTAATACGTAATTAACAAATTTCAACCTAATACTTTTTAAACAATTAACTTTTATTTATTATAAAAGTTTTATGATGTAAAATTAAAATCTAATGTAAAATATATTAATGGATAGAAAACCACAAACACAAATTCAAAGATATCCTCCTAGAAATTATATTTCTGAATCAAAAATAAATAATGATCATATAGATACTGTTTATACAAATTTTAGCAGTGGGGAATATAACGATATACTTGAAATTATCGAAGGAAATGAAATATTAAATTTTAGAAATACCGAAGGAGAAACATTAATTCATGCTATTTTAAAAAATCCCTCATCTTCACTTGATGAAAGTAAAATTTTAGATATTATTCAAAAATTAGTTCATAAAAATGTGTCAATAAATGCAATGAACGAATATAATCAAATTCCAATGCATTTAGCATCAAAATCAGGTTATTATGATATTATTGATTATTTAATTACTCTCAAATCTGATTTTAACAAAATAGACAATTATGGCAATGGTTCTATTCATTATCTTATAGATAATTTTGTATCAGACTGTAAAGAAGGAGAATATTTTAAATTTTCTAATAAAAAAATAAAAAATTATTTAAAAATGATAAATATGAACAAATGGCTGATAAATATATGATTATGTCTCTGATTGAAAAAATAACAAATCATATTGGAGTAATTCCAGATAAACCTAGCAATTTATTAAACAAATTAAGACAATTGGTGAAAGATTATAAATTTTTTAAAGTTGCCGATATTAATAAAGTAATAGATGAATCAAAATTAAAAATTGATAATCTTTATAAAAAACATAGTACTGTTTCTTTGGAGGCAGATATTAAAAATATATTATTTGATTCTGTTACCGAATTTAATAAATTGTATAAAGACCTTAATTTTGAAAACACATTAGACAAGTCTGGTGAAAGTGAAATGGTAAATGATAATACAATAAATAATGCAATTAAATATGTTGTTGATGAAAAAATAAAGTGTGCCGATGATTTTAGCACAAAAATTAATGAATTAAAAATAAAAATAACAGATGTAAAAAAATCAATAACTTCTGTAACAACAATAATTTATACTTTATTCAAAATTCTTTATGTATGTTCTTATATATTTTTGACGGCTCCCAGTTTAAAATTAATATCTCCTAGATTTGATAGTATCTATGATGAACTTCGAATAATAACCAAACGAATTATTAGTTACTTTTTTTCTACATATGATATAAATATTTATGATTTTGATAGTCAAATTAATAATGATAACGTCATAAATGAATATGATTTAGATGAAAATATAAAATTTATTAGAACATGTTTGTTTGATTTTCCCAATGATCCAAAAGTTAATAATTTGTATAGTGATAATATTAAGAAAACACCATTAGGTATTGATGTTGATG
>JBDNHS010000294.1:0-2156 GCA_041688685.1 Kapaibacterium sp. (SeqCode) | reverse complement strand
TTTATAAATGTGGATTTCAAAAATGCTATTTTAGGTACAGATTTCATTATAATTATGTCTTTCCAAATGTTTGTCTCTTCATTTAGGAACGCTAACATATTGGTAATTTTGTTGTTTTGAAATAAAAAGGTAAATAATTTATCTGAAGGAACACTATTATTATCCATAACATTAAGAAGAATAGAATCATAAAGTTTGAATTTTTTTGACCTTTTAAAATCTGTTATTTCTTTATTTTTTTCTAATTTAGAAACAATATCTTGAGTATTCTTTTGAATAAAATAGAAAGTATAGCCAGTACTTGTTTTACTGCTACCGCCAGCAGTTCCAATATTTATTACACATTTTCCATAAGGATTAATAAAATCACTTTCCATCATTGGGATTTCACCATATTCAGTTTCTAAAATAGAATATTCAGATATATTTAAAGTTTTTTCTAAGTAGTTCTTTAGTTTTTCTTCATACTCTTCAACTTTTAATACAGACCTTGAAAATCCAGTATATTCAACTAAAGCTCGTTTTTTGGAAAGTGGGATTATATAAAAAAAACGACAATCTTTATATTGCTGAGTCCTGAAATCCATAAAAATAGGACAGTTTTCATCAAAAGAGTTGTCATCGGTTTCTATCACCCAACCTTTAAAATGCTGCACAAAATTAATATCATTTTTATTAATTAAATTATTTCTAAAAACACTATTAAATATATATTTTGCACTATAATAACTATTTTGTGTTTGTAATATCCCGTAATCATTTTCTGATTTTATATCAATAATTTCTTCAGTTTTAATTTCAAATCGAGCATCTTTTTTTAATTCATCAAGACAATATTTATAAAAATCTATACCTCTAATCATAAGATATGAGTATGGTTTGAGTTCAAATATATTTTGATAATAATTACTTTTAAACTCAAAATGGTCCCATTTTTTATAAATTATAGGGTCATACCATGCATTGTTTTCTTTCGTCCAAAAGCACCAAGTACGGTCATTAGTATTTTTTAACGATTTATCAATCAAAAGTATTTTTGTGAAATTTACTTTTGACTTTTGCAATTGAATAGCTAACGATAATCCGGAAGCACCCATACCTGCAATAATAAAATCATATTTTTGAATAGTACTTTGTAACATTTAGTGATTAATAATTTAGATGTTGATAATTTAGATATTGATAATTTAGTTAATTCTATTAAGTTATAACAAACACAGTAAGTGTAAAATTATATATTTGAATACACTTTTTTATTATTACAGTTTAAATTAAAAGGTAAATTGTACTAAAGAAAATTATTTGCAATATTAAGATGATTATGGCAATGTTGCGATTTCCCTTTATAATTTCAGAATAGAAAAAATATGGAGATAAATAAGCAACCAAAAGCCAACCAATATAATTGTGTAGTTCTGGTAGTCCAGAATCAAATTGCCAAAAATCTAATTTGTATGCTACCTGTTCAATTAGTAAATCTATTATAGTAATAAGAACAGCTGAGATACCTAAAACAATATGTTTTTTTTTAAAGAATCTACTAACTGTAATAATACCAGCACTAATCAACAATGCCCAATTTAAAGAGATAATCAAAGGAACATCAAATAATTTATACCCTAATCCATTCCCATAATTATAGACTCCAAACACAAGTCCTGTTTTTACACCTATTATTTCTATCAGATAGCCAAATAGCGCAATTGCAAAAAAAGAAGCAATAAATCTATAATTTTCAGTAGGTTGATGTAATAAATAAACAAAACAAGTAAATAGAAGTGTGTAGGGAGTGAAAGGATTAAAAAAAGAAGGGTTAATTACAAAACCAATTGATCCAGAAACATAGACCAATATAAGAAAATATAAAAAGTATTTGTTGATATTTTTTTTCATTACTTTTCACTATCTAAAATAATTTGACTTGTTATTTTGGCACTCATTAAGCAAAGTGGAATTCCACCGCCTGGATGAACACTTCCTCCAACCAAATAAAGTCCTTTTATACTTGATGAAAAGTTTGCATGTCTTAAAAAAGCAGCAAACTTATTGTTACTTGAGTTACCGTAAAGCGAACCACCAATGGAAGAAGTTTGTTTTTCGATGTCTATTGGGTCTAAAATGGATTCTTCAAGTACATATTGCTCAATATTTGTATC
>JBDNHS010000293.1:0-4083 GCA_041688685.1 Kapaibacterium sp. (SeqCode) | reverse complement strand
TTATCATTAACTAATAATTATCTTTCTAAAAAGCCATTAGACTTAATATACAAACCCAAACCTGTAATAGAGGATAATTTATTATTTGGTGAAATCAAAAATGGAAAAGTTAGTGAAGTATTAGAGATAGATGAGTTAGTAGAGGTAGTAGAAATAGATGTTAAAACCGATGACAAAATTAATGAAAAAACTACTAATGAAAAAGCTGATAATTTAAATACTGAAAACAACAAAAATGAAATCAATAATAAAATTGACAACAAAGAAAATTCTAATAATGTTAAAGTTGAAAAAATACAAGAGCAAAAGAGCACCCCAAACAATTTAGAGACTTCAAAAAATGTAAAAGATAAGTCAGTCAAAGAAAGTACTCTCGATAATTTAGATAAAGTAGTAAATTACAATCAAGTCTTAAAAATTATCAGAAATAAAAATTTTGTAATAATTGATGCCAGAAGCTTAGATGATTATAAAAAAGGTAAAATTAGTAATGCTTTGAATATCTTTCCATATAATGAAAACGAAAATGAATATTTCCAACAAATAATGTCTCTTCCTAGAGATAAAAGATTTTTAATTTATTGTACGGGTGGCAACTGTGATTTGAGTCATCATCTGGCTGAAGATATGGCAAATTTTGGATTTTCAAACATATTCATGTATGTTGGCGGTTGGGAAGAATGGGAAAAGAATTCACAAAAAAAATAATTTGTAAAAAAAAAATAATTTGTAAAAAATAATTGGTAGAAAATAATTTTAGAAATCAGAAATTGAAAAGTTAAAAAAATACAGCTAAAATAAATAAAAATGAATTTAATAGAATATGTTCAAGATAAATATAATATAATTGGCAAATCTCAACTTATAAAAGATGCCGTAGAGAAGTTAATTCAAGCTGCTCCAACTGACCTTACTGTCCTCATTACTGGTGAAACAGGTACTGGAAAAGAAGTTTTTGCCAATGCTGTGCACGGAATGTCCGAAAGGCAAAAAAACTCATTTGTAAGTGTAAATTGTGCTGCAATACCAGAAACTTTATTAGAATCTGAATTATTTGGTAGCGAAAAGGGAGCTTTTACTGGCTCTGTAGAACAAAGAAAAGGTTTTTTTGAAGTTGCACACAAAGGTACAATATTTTTAGATGAAATTGGGGAAATGCCACTTAGTACACAAGTAAAATTATTAAGGGTATTAGAAAGCGGTGAGTTCTCCAGATTAGGTTCATCAGTGATTCATAAAATTGATGTTAGAATAATTGCTGCAACTAATAAAGATTTACAAGATGAAGTTAGATTAGGTAATTTTAGACAAGATTTATATTTTAGACTTAATTCTGTAACAATTTATCTTCCTGCATTAAGAAATCATACTGAAGATGTTCCTATATTGTTTTTTTACTTTGCCTCCAAAAAATATGAAAAATTGAAAATAAAATTTGATGGTATCACAGATGATGCTATTGAACTATTAAAACTTCAACCTTGGGAAGGTAATATAAGAGAGTTGAAAAACTTTGTTGATACAATGATTACTTTAGAAAAAAAATCTTTTTTAACGGCTGATTTAATTCGCAAATATACCAAACCGACATTACCTCCATTTTCTCATAATGTTAACAATAATTATAATAGTAATTTCAATGGTAATTCCAATGATAATAATTCAAATCATCATACAAATGACAATAGCAATAATAATTCTTTATCATTAACCAAAATAAGTTCTAAAGAAGATTTTGGTAGAAACGAAATGGGGTTAATATTTAGAACTTTATTAGAAATTCAAAATGACTTAATGGAAGTCAAATCTAATGTCAAAGACATAGGAAATAATTTTGATGATTTCAAAATCCATATTAATACCGAAGATTTTAATAAAAAAGATACTGATGATTTTTTTAAAGTAGATGAATTATTAACAAATAGCAAAATCAATGAAATTGAAAAATTAATGATTGAAAAGTGTCTAATCAAGTATAAACATAACAAACGAGCAATTGCAAAAGTACTTGGAATTTCTGAAAGGACGTTATATAGAAAAATTGATGAACTTGGAATTAATTAAATTTTAGGCTTTAACATTTAGACTTTAAATTATAAAGATTTCATATTATTTAGATTATAATTTATCTTAATTATTATGGCATAATTTTTTCTTTGTTTTTGAAATAAAAGTAAAATTATGAAAATTAAAAAATATATAGCCAGAACATTCCAAGAAGGTAAAAACCTGATTTTAGAAGAATTAGGTGATGAAGCTGTAATATTATCTTCTCGAACAACTCCATTAGATATCAACGGAGAATCAAATATTGAGATTATTGCTGGTATTAACGAAAGTTCGGATAGTAATGACGATAAGACAGAAAATACTCAAAACACTAATAAACAATCAGGGGATATTGATAATTCAAATAATTTTAATAGTTATAATACAAATAATAATTTATCTAAATCTAATGAAAAAATCAATAATAATTTAACTAAACCAAATTTTACTAAAAGAGATAATCCTGATTTTTTGACTAGATTAGAAAATTTCACAAGACCATTATCAAGTATAATAAATAAAAACGAATCTCAAAATAATGTAAAAAGTAAAGAGAGTAAATTTAATAATGAGTTAAACAATAATGAGTTTAACAACAATAATTTTAACAATTCTAATTCATCATCTGAGCAAAATTCAATTAGTAAAATTGACTTGAGTTTTATTACTTCTACTAACTCGGATTTGAGTGAAATAAAAAAATCAATAAAAACTTTAGAAAATAATTCCAAATATAGATTTTCAAGTTTATTTTCTTCTACTCATCTTAGATTATATAAAGAATTATTAGACGCTGATTTTGAAGAAAGTTATGTGTTAGAATTAATTTCTTTATCTACTCAAAATATCCATAGAATTCTACAGGCTAATATCCAAAAAAATATATTTGATTTAATTTCTAAAACACAATCGAATAGTCAAACAGATAGTAGTATTGAATATACTAATTTATCAAATAAGAGCTCCAAGCCTAATTTATTTGTTGATGTAAATGATTATAATATTTTAAAAAATGAGATTAAACACTTAATTATTGAAGATATAACTTTTGCCAAGAATTTAGAAACTTCTGATAAACAACAAAGATTAATATTTGTTGGTCCTTCTGGTTCTGGCAAAACAAGTGCATTAATTAAGTTAGCAATTATCACAAAACTAATTTATAACGCTAAAATTTTGATTATTGCAGCTGATTCATATAAAGTGGGTGGATTGGAGCAACTTCAAACTCTTTCTTCAATAGCGAATCTACCTTTTAAGTCTGCAATGTCTAATACAGAATTACAAAGAGTTTTATTAGATGCTAAAGATTATGATTTTGTTTTTATAGATACATCTGGCAGAAGCCCTAAAGATGAAAGCTATTTAAAAGAAATTAAAGATTTTATAAATATTTCACAACCAACAAATACTTTTTTGGTACAAAATTCAACTATTAATCTAAAAACTTTTAAAAAAGTATTAAAGGATTTTAATATATTTAAAAGTACTAATTTGATTTTGACCAAAATTGATGAAACTGAAAGTATTGGAAGCATATTGAGTATTCTCAAAGAAAGCAATTTACCTTTAAATTATATCACAAATGGTCAACAAATACCTGATGATATAGAACCAGCAACAAAAGAATTAATATTAGATCTAATTTTTAGAGTAAGTGAAGATAACAATAAATAATAATTTAAACTTAATTAATCAAATAATAACAGAATAATTTTCAAAATTTGAACAATAAAAATACCATATTTATAAATTTCTGTAGTGGAAAATCTGGAGTTGGCAAAAGTGTTTTGTCAAGTAATTTTGCGTATTTATTATCCGAACAAGGTAATAAAGTATTATTACTCGATGGCGACTGTCTTCAATCAATGCAAAACTTTATTTTTGGAATTAAACCCAAATATGGAATTAAAGAACTATTAGATCAAAAAATAGACCTAAAAAATGCTACACATCAAATAAATGAAAACTTATCTATCTTGACCTATAATAGTTTAACTTCAATAAATATAGTATATCACAATAAAGTTGAGT
>JBDNHS010000292.1:0-13065 GCA_041688685.1 Kapaibacterium sp. (SeqCode) | reverse complement strand
TACCACCATCTTGTCTAAGTTTTAATGTATTTTCAATTTGCCAAATAGGTAAGTTCAGTTCACTTTTTAATAATTCTTTAATATCCATTTATATTCTTTTTTCTTGTTATTTATTATTTTGGTTTCAAATTTCTAAAGTATTTTAAATTTTAGTTATTTTAGGTTGCAAAGTTAATAAATAAATCTAATTAGTTTAACGATTAAAAATATTATATCAACATTAGTTTTAAACAATATATTCAATAAAGTTTATTTTTTAAAGAAAATCTAATAATCCTTATTTGAAAACAAGAATACTACCAGATACATCTTCGAAATATAGATATGAATTGATTTTTATAAAATAGAAATATTTGCCATTTCCGACAGAGTTGCCAAAAGAGTTTTTTAGGTCCCATTCAAATTCATTTTGACCAATATTGACTTCTTTATCTATTTTATTGACAAAGTTTCCAAAAGTATCATAAATGTAAATAGAAGCATCGGTTTTGTTGAAAGGCATCAATACATCAAATTGAATTTTTGTTCCATCTGATGTTGGATTTGGAAAACATAATACATTTTTAATGAACCCATCTCTACTTACAAAAATGCTCAGCTCTAATGTATCAGAATTTCCGGCTCTATCAAAACCACGAACAGATATTGAGTTCTCACCAAAGTCCAAATTATTTTTCCATTGAAATTCAAATAACGACTTTATACCTTCATTTTTCAAATTATTATAATCGTAAGTTAGTGTGTTATTTTGAGCGATAATAGAACTATTTAGAAAAACTTGAATTTGCGTATTATTAAAATTTAATGGAGAGTTATCAGACAATTCTATTTTAAAATAAGGATTTTGGCTAACAAAATCTTTGTCTTTTATCGCTTTGTTATCAGCATAAACTTTGATAGTTGGTTTAATATTATCTTCTTTTACGTTGAGTTTTAATGTATGAATATTATTAAATTGATATAAATCATTATTTTTATTATTTGAATTATTGTCTATCAATTCAATAGTAATATCGTTTACGTTACTCAAAAACTCAGTATTTATTTCAAATGTGAAGTCCTTTTTTGAGTTATTATTTAAACTGTTTATATTAACAATAGAGTCAGTTCTACCACTTGAATTTAAAACACTTACTTTTAATTTAAAATCATCAGAATCAAATCTATTAGATAAATTCTCTACTGATATATTCAAAATTGCAGTAAAACCTCTTAAATAATTATTTGAATCTAAAGTAATTTTCGACTTAATGAGTGCAATTTCGTCAATTGCAACAAATTCAGTTTTGACATTAGAAATGTAATAATTGTTATAGCTTTTTTCTCTAACAAGTTTGAATTCTAAATCAACAAAATCAATAATACTATCATTTATAAAATCTATTAATTCATCTGAAGATTTATATTTATTGTTATCTAATTTAATAAATTTATTTTCACTTTTAAATTCTATAATATTATCAAATTTATCTATTAATTTTAATTCCACTTCTGGGTTATCAATATCTGAATCAAAAGTTATATTTTTAAATTTCTTAGTTCTCGAATTTGTTTTCAAGTAATATTTACCATTACTAAATCCTTTATACATACTACCAGTCATTGTAATTCTATTATATAGTTCACAACTATCAGTTATGACAATAATTTTATTCCCTTCTTTTTTTAGAGCATAGGCAAAAGTATATCCCCAATCATATTTTTCAGCTGTTTTGCTCCCTAATTCATTGAATAATACTTTGATACTATCCAAAAAACAAGGTTGATCAAAACAAAATTCTTTGGGAATTCTAGCACCTTCATCACAATTAGCAATAAATACATATTCGTCATCACTAATAGAGTCTTTTAAGTAATTTACAAATTTTAATGTAGCATCTAATCCCTGACTTACAGAATCCAATCCCCAAGTATCAAAATATTTGGCGATAGGTTTGGATTCATTATACATTGCAGGAAATTTAAAAGTATGAAATCCTGTATTTATACCATCTTGAAATACAATTTCTTTTCCATCTGGCTGTGTATATTGGATTTTAATATATCTTTTAGTCTCAGGGTCAGGGTCGCTGAAATTACCTCTTGCAGCAATTATTTCATATTTATATTCATCACTTGATAAAACAACTTTACCATTTTCAACTTTTGAATTATTGAATTCTCCATTTGATAAAGTATAATTATTATTAAAATCAAAAATAATATTATCACCAAATTTATCTTCAAAGGTATTAAAGTTAATCCTTAACCAACTTGCAGTTGGTATCATTGCTCCAGTAGAGTCCAAAAATCTAACTTCAAATTTATAATATTTCTCAGCTAATTGTATTTTGGGACTAAAAACAATTCTATTCTCAAAAATTCCAAACTCTTCAAATTTTGAATTATAAATATTATTTTCTGTTGCTACATCGTTATCCATAGTTAATTCTATTAATTTTGCTTCATATTTATAATTCCCGACAAAAGGATTAACAAAAATAAATTCTGGATTTTCAGTATCAACAGTCCAATTATTCATAGGTTCAATAGGTAGAAGAGACTTTTGAAAAACATTAAATTGAAATTCTAAGGTATTATTTCCAAAATCCGTTTCTTCAACTTTTCCATCATAATTCAAATCAATTTTTACTTTATGAATGCCAGATTTATTTTTGGTAAATAACACAAAATTTAAAGTATCATTCAGACAAATATCTCGAAAAGTTTTAAAATAATCATTTGTAATATTATTATAAGTATGACTAATTTTGATTATGATGCTATCGTTTAATTTGTAACCATTATTGAAAAATACCTTTTTAACATAAACTGAGTCACTATCTTCATTCAAAAAATCCCCACCTTCAAAATTAGTTACACTAACTGTTTCGTCATCAAAAAAGACATCTAATCCTTTACCAATTTTTATATCCAAAAGTGGATCACCAAGTAAAATATTATGATAAAATGCATCAATATAAGGGGTAGATGCAACTAAACCATTTTCTGGAAGTTTTAATCCACTTTTGGAATATTCAAGCAACATACCCAAATTTCTTTCACTAACTTCATCTCTTGAAACATTAAAGAATAATGATTTTTGCATACTCTTAACCAACTCACCCAATCCAGTAAAAGTTGAAGCTAATACTCCAACAAACCCTCTATCAGGATTTAATAAATATTGCTCACTTCTACCATACTTAAATTCTGGTTCTGCAAATGCACCAGTATTACAAGACAAAGAACTCAAAATAGTCAACTTACCTTTATTATTAAGAGTTGTTACATCCCAACCGTCCATATCAAAATTATTAGCAGATGCATGTCCAAAATAACTTACCCAAAATGCTCCATTATTTATTGCTTCTCGTATTTCACCACCTTGATTATTGCCTACCGTTGCTCCTTCATTTTTACGGATTACAGTTTCACTAACACATAAGTTGTACAAAGGAAATTGTTGCATCCAAGCTTCTCTTCCATCAAAAAATCTCTTCTTTTCATTTTGAATATTGTCATATCCACCAGTTAAATTTATAAAATTTGTCATCCATTTTTTTGTAGTATAATTATTATATTCTTTAATTTTTTCTACATAATCTGACATTTCTTGATTGGTATTTACAGGGATTCTACCAACGGCAATGTCTAAACCATAATCATAATTTCCATCTAAAGTACCATACCAAATATCCGTTGTGGGCCAACCATAAACAGGCACCCAAGAGTTCGATGTGTAATTTGGGTTACGTTTAATTGGGTCCCAGCTCGCATCTCCAACAATAGTTAAATGTGTAAATTTTGGTGATTTCCAATTATTAAATGCATATTGTAAAAAAGCTTTTATAGAAAAAGGTGACTCTTTGCCAAAGCCAAATTCTTTGTAAATATCCTTAACATCAATAACTTTAACATTAATATTTTTAAATTCCTTGTAATAATTTGCATATTTGTTTGAACCATCTAAAAAATTACTATGTGTAATTATTATTGCATCTGCTTGTATATCTTTTGATTTTAAATTTGATTTATTTGTATAAGTAAAGTTTAAATTTTGAATAATAGTATTATCTTCAACAATAAAAGATTCTTTTTTATCTTTAAGATTTAATAATTCAGCAGAAAAGCTATTGCCTTTATTATTCGCCAAAAATTTGTGATTAAAAATTCTATCAAGACTTGAGGTCTCTTCAATCAATTTACCACTTTTGAATATCAGTAATGAAATAGAACCATTTGTATAAGTTAGTTTTGAATTTTTAGAAATTAAGTAATTCTTGATTTCGTTAGATACATTATTATTTAAAAAAATGATTGCAAATTCATTATTTATAATACTTTGAATTTGAGATAAGTTATTAGTTATTTCTGACTTTAGAGCATTATTATTAGCAGAAATTAAATGAATCCCTTTCTCTTTTGAGGTATATTTTGCTACATTATCTCCGACTTCTAAATTATCTTCAATTCCTTCTATTTTTATACTTACTTCATTTAAACTCAAGTTCGACTTTATCAAATAACCTTTTTCAATTTGAGGAAAAGAAATTTCTTTATTTAAAGTATCTATATAAACTATCTCTTTATCCCTAAATCCATATATTTTAAAATTGTTTTCAATTACCTGTTCCATTTTACTGCTGATAAAACTACTTTTTATAGCAATTGGTTTGACATATCCATTATATATCAATGCATCTACTCCAATATTTGCATCAATATTAAATATGTTTAGGTTCTTATTATTCAAATATTCAGAATCTTCGAGTGTTTTAAAAATTTCTAAATTTATCTTATTTTCACCAAAGTTTAAACTTGTTAAATTTGTTTCTTTTCGTAATGTATCATAAACTAAACCAGTAAACATTGTATCAACAAAGGTTTGATTATTAAGTTTGGATTTAATATTATTATAAATAAAAATTATATTGTCAACATGGTTATAGATATCACGATTTATATAACTAAAATTCTTATATTCAATTCCAAATAAAGACTTTTCATTACTTTCATAATCAGGGTAAATTGTAATAGTTTCATTAAACCTACTATTAAAATTCAATGTATTAAGTATATTCCAATACCAAAACTCACCAAATGAATGATTAATAGAAGAAAAGTCATTACCGTGACCGAATAAAGAATCTTTTTCAATTCTTATTTCAGAATAAAAACTATTAGAATTGGGTGTAAAGTTATTTGTTTTTCTATATTCTTTTACTTTGTGTAAGTTGTTATTTGGAACATTTCCATAATTTAAGTAATAGCTTTGCTTATTAGTATAAAAGTCATTAAGTGTAGTATCTCCAATTGCTTTTAACCCATAAAAGTATAATTCATCATCGGCTGAAATTAATTCATCATTCGATTTGTAATAAAAAGGATAGGAAACACCATTTCTAATTAATTCCAAATTCTTATAATTTTTATTTAATAAACTATTTTCTAATTTTAATAGTTCTGAAATTTTTGTTCTGACAATGCCATTCTTATCAACAACTATTTCATAATAAATTTTATTTATATCATACCAATCAGTATTAGATTGAATAGTATTTTTATTTTTTGGATTTTTTAAATTAGTATCATAATTGTCATTATTATTAATAAAAAACTCAATTTGATTATTATTAACCAAATTAGGTAAAAAGCTCAATTCTTTTTTACTAACTTTATTATCTTTGTTAATTTGATTATCATTTTTAATACTATTTTTATAATCAATTATTATTTCAATATCAGAATAAAACTCTAAAGTTATAAATTCATTACTATGATTTAAGTAATTAATAGGGCTAAAATTTACAGAATATATTTTATTATTTCTTATAATTTTTGAAATCAAATTCAGTTTAATTATATCTTTTTTCTCAATATTATTTTTATTAAATTTGTTAACATTCAAAAAATTGTAGTTACCTAAAATTGAATTTATCTTAGATTCTTTATTAGTTAATGATATCCTTATAGTGTCAATTTTATTTATTTTTAATTTAACTTCTGGCTTTTCATTAAAATTTGAAATAAAATTTAATTTTAATGTTTCAAACTTCAAATCATTATCAATATTTTTAATAAATTGAATATTATCAAAATATATGTTATTGATTTTACTAATTAGTTTATTACTGTAAACCAATTCATTATCAACAATTTGTATATTATCTGATAATTTTTCACTATCCAAAATTTCGTTGAAATTTAATTTTACTTTAATTCCATTATCATTAATTAGAATTTTATCAATCTTGGCAATACCTTTGGACATTTCTTTAGAAGTATCTTTTGAATTATCTTTTGAAATAGCTTTATATCCAAAAGAATTATTAATGATTAATATTAAAATAATTAATTTAATTATGTTTGAATAATAATTTGCCGTTTTATTAATTTGTTTAATCATTTATTTTTTTAAGTTTAAAGCAATTTCAAAAAAGCTCTTTTTTAAATAATGTACTTTCTATATTTGATTGACAAAATAAATACAAAAAAGTTACAATTTGATATAAGAAATATTTTTTATATCAAATTTGCTTGACGAAATTCAATTAATTTTGTTTGTATAAAATCATTATAAAAATAATAAAAATAAAATTGTAGTTTGTTCTTAACTTTATATTTGGTATAAAAATTGATATTGTTTATTAAAAAACTTTAAATTGTTTCAAAATTTAATTATATTTAAATTATGTCATTCGAAATATTTTCAAAACCAACACAAGTTTACAGTGAATTTAATGAAGGTGAAGTAATAGAATACAAAGCTATTGGTTTCCCAACTGATAAAGGTCCTGTAAAGCCATATTCTACAATATTTTATTTGTCAAATATCATATCTGACGATGGTGCCGAATTACCAAAGCACACTCACCAAGGTTTTGAGATATTTTCATACATTGTTCGTGGTCAAATGGATCATATCGACAATATTAGTAATTCATGGATAACTTTAAATACTGGCGATGCTCAATTAATAAAAGCTGGAGAAGGAATAGTTCATAGTGAAAAATATCAAGCAGGCACACAAATATTACAAGTTTGGTTTAATCCTGATTTGAGAAAAACTCTACTTCAAAAGCCTTCATTTCATTATAACAAGGCAGATAATTTTGAAAGTTATGATTTGAATAAAATAAAAGTAACAGTATTAATAAATGATAGTAGTGACATTAAATTAGATACTTTAGATGTACAAATTAAAGAACTAAATATTTTTCACGGAAATAATAGCTTATCAATAAATCCACAACATATTTATTCATTTTATTTGCTAAAAGGTGGTTTGGAAGTAAATGGAAGAATATTAAATGAAAATGATTTTATGATTATAAGAAATGAATCTATCCTCGAACTAACTGCAAGTAGGGAAGTTAAACTGATTTCGATAGAAACTTCAGATGATATGATGTACCAAACATACTCTCAGTTATATTCAAGAAAATATTCGTCATAATTAATTATACATTAAAATTTTACCTTTAATTATTTTTTAAATCTTAATTTTCAATTATTATTTTATAAAGAGTTTTGTTTTTCGCCTATTTATAAAATTTATATTAGTAAATAATTTATTTTATTCATAATTTGCGTTTCTATAATTTAATAATGCAAAAAATAAATAAAAAACGATATAAATCTATGAATAAAATTTTAATTACTGGAGCTCTTGGTCAAATTGGTTCCGAATTATGTTATTATATCTCTCAAAGACTTCCAAATTCACAAATAATAATCTCTGATATTAAATCACCTGAAGATTTCAAAGCAAATTATCCAAAAATTAATGATTTTAAATATTATCAATTAAATATAATGGATAACCAAAAACTTGAAGTTATAATTCAAAATGAAGCACCAGATACTATTTTTCATTTGGCGGCTTTATTATCTGCAACTGGAGAAAAAGACCCTAATTATTGTTGGGACGTGAATATGCAAGGAACTCTTAATGTCCTTAATAATTCTGTCAAATATAATGTAAAAAAAGTATTTATACCAAGTAGTATAGCTGTTTGGGGCTCTGGAATTGCAAAAAATAATACTCCACAGGAATCTGTACTAAAACCAACTACTATGTATGGTATTACTAAAGTTGCTGGTGAATTATTAGCAGATTATTATGTTGCAAAATTTAATTTGGATTGTAGAGGACTTAGATACCCTGGTATTATATCTTCTGAAACATTACCTGGTGGCGGTACTACTGATTATGCAGTTGAGATTTTTTACGAAGCAATTAAAAACAAAAAGTATAACTGTTTCCTTGATAAAGATACATTTCTACCAATGATGTATATGCCAGATTGCCTCAAAGCTACAGTTGACTTGATGCTTACTGATTTTGAATATTTAAAACATCACGGTGATTTTAATTTGAGTGCTATGAGTTTTTCACCAGAAGAATTAGCAAATGAAATAAAAAAACATATACCTGAATTTGAAATAACTTATAATCCTGACTTTAGACAAAAAATTGCGGATTCTTGGCCCTCAAGTATTGATGACATAAGCGCCAGAACTGAATGGAATTGGTTGCCAGAATACAATTTAGAAACAATGACTTTGGATATGATTAATAAATTAAAGTTGAAACTTTAAACTTCTCCAAAATCAATATAGTATTACACTAATAAATTATACAAAATCAATAGTTATATCAATAATAATGTATCTAACGAATTTTTCTATCAAAATGATTTGATTGAAGAAAAGAAACCAGTAAGGTTGATAATTTTATTATTGATTAACTTTTCTGTTTATGTAAATTTTTATCAATTTTTCGCAATATCTTCATACCCATTTACTTTATTTGATTTTAGTTATATACTTTTAATATTGTATTCAATGTATGAATTGTTTTGGTTAAAAAAAAGTATAACTTTACCCAAAACAGTTTTGCTATCTTCTCTATTTTTATTATTAGTTGTTTTTCTAATTTCAATTGCTTACCCAGTATATTCTGGAAATTCAACTTATATATATCAATTTTTTAAAACTTATTTACATTTCATATATTTGGTTGGGTTAGCTTTAATTTTAGTGTTTTTTGGCTTTTCCAAGTATGAATTGAATCAAGTAATTAAAATGTTGATTTATACCTCAATTCTTGTTAATATATTTGGAATTTATCAGATATTTGCTAGAATTTTAGATTTGCCATTTGGATTTATAGAGTTTAATAATATCAATATAGTAGGTGATGAGAAATTTGCAAATGAAATAATTACAGAACAAGCTATTTTGAGTTTTGGAAATTTCTATAGAGTAACTTCCGTATTCTCAGAGCCATCTGCTATTGCTTCTTACAATTGTATTATATTTATTTTACTTTTTATCCCTGTTATAAACAATACAACTTCATTTATAAAAAATAAATTAGTATATAATGTAAGTTTGATTTTATGTTTATTAAATATATTTTTATCTTTTTCTAATACTGGTTTATTTACTTTATTTTGTATTTTTTTATTTATTATTTTTGTTGACAAAAAAATTAAATTATCAAAATTCTTATATTATTTAATGTTGTTTATGTTTATTATTTTTTTAAGTGATTATATTATTTATGAATTTACCGGAACCTCAGTATTAGAATTATTTACTAAAAGGTTATATGGAATTATATATTATATTTTTACTGGAAATAATCAACGTATGACAAATGGAGAATCATTTGATACAAGAGCAGATAATTTTGGTAAAATGTTAGATATTTGGAACTATTATCCTATTACAGGAATAGGTTTGGGAATGATAAAGTATAATGGATTATTTGATATTAAATATTCAGAACATTTTCTCTCAAGTGTTATAGCTGAAGTCGGTCTTCAAGGATTGTTAGTATTTGTGTTCTTTTTCGTAGTTTTATTCTATTATGGTTATTCTATTACTAAAAATTATCAAATAAATCCTAATATTAAAGAAGAAGATAAAAATATATATTCCATTTTATTATATTTAATATTAATCGTTATTGTAACCAATTGGGTTTCTGGCAATCAATTTGTAGCAAGTCATAATTGGATTATAATATCTATTATTTATGGGATAATTATTAATTATTTCAAAGACAATAATATGCCATTTATCAAAATTGATTTATTTAAAAAGTCAAAAAGTGATTTATCTTAATTTGTCTAAATTTAACCATAATGTTTTTGAAGTGTGTAAAGTATATTTCATGATTTTATTCTCTGCTTAATTTCTGCCAAATTAATTTTGGTGTTAGCAATTCTTCATTATGTAATAATGTTGATGCTGATAATTCTAAAAAAATATCTTCATTCAATAAAACATTGTTAAAATTCCCATCTAATTTTTTACCAATTATTTCATTATAATTTCCAATTCTAAAATACCTTTTGACATTCTGTCCAATCCAATTCGGGAACATACTCATATTTATTTTGTGTACTATAAATTTTTTATTGTCATTTACTTGATATTCACCAGAATAACTTATCATATTATTATATGCTTCAATTATCTCTTCATTTTTACCAAATCTATAGTCATTATTCTTGAATGGCTTTCGTTCTAAACTACCAAGATTTGCTGACATAAATCCATCATTTGTATAGATAAGCAATCCACCGACTTTATTGCCAAGAGGTCTAAATTTTACATTAGCATTAATATCACAAAACGAAAAATCAACAAGTCCCCAAACTCCAACAAATTGATTTTCCATAATATTTTTTAAATAAGTGATAAAAAAAGAAATAAGTTTAAAAAGAAGATTAGTCTGTAATTCTATAATATGTATGATTATTTAGTGGGGAAGGTCTTTTACCTTTTTCTGTGTCATCACTATTGATTATCAATGTTTCTTCATCTACACTTTTGATAATGTGATTATTATTAAATCCATCTATTCTTAAACTAGTATTGTTATTGAATAATTTATATTTTCTATCCATTGAAATATTAGCCGCTTCAACTATAACAACAACTTTCTTTCCATCAACAAAAATTAAATCTATTCTATTTCCTATATCTTTTGTGTACCAATGTCCAATTAGTAATTTAGGAGTTAGGTTGTGATCATTTTCGGTACAACTCGTAAACAATATTAATGTTATAAAGAAAATTAAAGAATTTAAGCGTTTCATTTTTTACTTTTAAATAATTTAAAAAACTGTTTTCTTTAATTTAACAAAAAAAATAGAATAATAAAAGGTAAAAATACTTAAATGTAAAATTTGTAACATTGATTATAAATTATGTTTCTTAATTTGATAACTCCATGGACAATGTAAACAACCACTTTTACAACATTCTCCTCTTTTGAGATGATATAATACTGTCATCACCATCAACCCATTTTTATTAAAATAATAGTCAATTCCCAATTTGAATTTAGAATTTTTATTAGCTACTTTTTGCTCTTGGGTATCCATAATGATTGTTGTTTATAAAAGTTGTTAATACACATTTTAATTTAAAAAATTAGATTTTAAAAGGTCTCCCTTTAATTTTTATAATAGTATAACTTTCTTGATTAGGATTTAAATTTAATAATTCATCTTTATCATTTATAATTTCAAAATTAGCTGTTAAAGACTCTTCGGGTCCTGAAATTGATATTCTGTTAGGAAATTCAATTTTTTGTGATTTTAATTTTGACTTAATTAAAGTATTATCTTTTGAAATTGAGTCTGGTAATTTAGTAATTACTTCTTTATTATAAGTTTCTATATAATTTTGGTTTTGAATATATTTTTGTCCAAATTCTGCTGGTTGAAATGTCAATACATTATTATCTTCCATCTCAATCTTTAGGACTTTAAGCATATTATTCATTTCATCATAACTTTCGACATTCGATTTGAAGAATTTTTCTGTAAATTCATAAAATCGTTTTGATTGAATCTTTGCATTATATTCAATAGACAAACCCAAAAACCCTTTATAAAAATATTCTGCTGGGATTGAGTCAGGTCTAAATTGTTCATCAAATAAAATACAACAATATTTATCATTTGGATATTCTAATTCAGTATAATCATCTTGATAATCTTGTTCTAATCTATTATATAATAAACAAAATTTAAAGAATTTTGTGGATTTAGTCAAAAACAAATTATTTAAAATCTTGATTTTATCAAAATCATAACTCAGTGCTTGTGTAATATCTGCTTTTAAAGTAATAAATACATTTCTATCTTGATTGAAATCTTTTGCTTTTATAAAAATAAAATAGCCACCTGGAATATTTTCAGATGTTTGATTTTCTGCTAATTTATTTGCTAATCTTATAGAATTATCTAAAAATATATTATCTCCATCTTCCTCTGTATCTTTACAAATACCAAAAAATGATGTTGTTAGGTTATCTTCAATTACTAACTCAAAGGTCTTCTGTGTTTTTTTGAGAGCATCGTATAATCTTTCTTTAATAAGCTCATTAACCTCTTCACTTAATTCTATTAGTCTTCTATTGGCAACTACATTAGCGGATGCTGCACCCTCTATTTTGGGTGTAATTATGTGTACCGCAACTTTTGTGAAATTTAAATTATAAATATTTAGCATTTTGGCAATTTGTTTTTTGAATTTTAAAAAAAGTTATTTTTATTACTAAAAATAATAAAAAATTATAAAAATCTAATTCAATTTAATTGATTAAATTTATCTAATAAAATATTATGTATTTTTTGTAACAATAATGTTGTTTAATTTTAATTAATTTAAGAAGTTTATTCTTAAACAAAAATAGAGTAAACAATCGTTTACTCTATTTTTTTATTTGAAATCTAAATCTGAATGTTAATAAATTTATTGAAAGTATATAATAATTATAATTTTAAAAAAAATTATAGACTTGATTTTTCTGCTTTCATTTTATTATAATCATCAGTAAATATTTTAATTCCAGCATCGGTTAATGGGTGTTTTAAAGATTGCATTAATACTTTGTAAGGAACAGTAGAAATGTCTGCACCTGCTTTGGCTGCTTCAATCAAATGAATAGGATGTCTTATAGATGCTGCGATAATTTGTGATTCATAAGAATTTACTGCCCAAATATCACAAACATCATTTATAGTTGCAACCGAATCATTACCTATATCATCCAAG
>JBDNHS010000037.1:0-10839 GCA_041688685.1 Kapaibacterium sp. (SeqCode) | reverse complement strand
TTTTTTTTAAATTATTTTTTACTCAATATTTTTATTGATTGTGTTAAAATTGATTATTACGAGACTGATACGAGACTGATATGAAAAAAGCAATTGTTTTATTAAGTGGTGGGATGGATTCGGCTGTAACTACTGCCATCGCACTAAAAGAAAATGACCAAGTTTGTGCCTTACATCTAAATTATGGGCAAAGAACTCAAGAGCGTGAATTAAAATCATTTTTAGCACTATGTGAATTTTATAATATCACCGAAAAGCTAATTGTAGATATTTCATATTTAATAAATATTGGTGGCTCTTCGCTCACCGACCAAAGTATGGATATTGAAAATGCAGACCTAAATAATAAATCTGTACCGAACTCTTATGTTCCATTCAGAAATGCTAATATACTTACAATTGCAACCAGTTGGGCAGAGGTAATTGAAGCCAATAATATTTATATAGGTGCAGTCCAAGAAGATGGTACTGGCTATCCAGATACAAGAGTTGAGTTTTTTGAGGCATTCGAAAAGGTAGCAAATTTTGGCACTAAGCCCGAAACTTTGATTCAAATCAAAACCCCAATTATAAACTTGACTAAGTCTGAGATAATTACAAAAGCAAAAGAATTAAATGTTCCATTAGAATTAACTTACAGCTGTTACAAAAGCAACGAAATTGCTTGTGGGGAATGCGACTCTTGTGCTTATAGACTTAGGGGATTTAGATTAGCTGGATTTGAAGATCCAATTCAATATCTAAACCGCCCAATTTATTGATAATCTATAGTAAATTAACTTAATTTATCTTAATTTATGATATTTAATTTATTTACGGTAGTGTTACCATTGAAATCCTTAATTATCAATAAATAATTACCATTTTGTAAATTATTAAGATTTTCGATATATATTTTACTATTTACCAATACTCCGCTTTCTTCATTAGTTATATTAAGAGTTCTTATATTAATGCCTAATAATTCATTGTTAATTTGCTCACCAAAATTATTATACAACATTATTTCTATTTTTTGACTATAGTTGTTTTCATTATTTTTGTCATAAGTGTTTTCAGTTGAATTTAATAAATTTGACTTAGATTTATTTGGCACAAATTCTAAAGTTTCTATATGTACAGTATTTGTTGTAGGATTTGGATAGATAGGGGAAACAAATAAATTATAACTCTCACCAATTTCGACAACATCCATAGACCAAGGCAATTTACATCTTGTTAGTCCATTAAGTTGTAATCCCTCTACTGTGGATTCTAATACAACAAATTTATTATTACAAACATCTACAATCATTAGTGTATCAAAATAATTACCGGCTATTCTACTATTAAAACATACTTCAAAAATCACGGTTTCTTGTGGTTTGAGAATATAAGGCAATTGAGACAATGGCATACTAAAATTAAGTTTATTCGAGAAATACACACTATCAAGCACAAAATCATTGCTGCTTTTGTTTTTGACCACTAATTCATCACAAATAATATTATTCAATTTAGTTTTATCAAATGTTATTTTAGTATTTCTATCAATTTGAATATCTAATCTATTGCTATCTAACTTGAATACCAAAGAAACAGGTTTGGATATTGCAGTACAACCAAACTCATTTTCAGCAATTAAGATATAATCTCCGGTTTCATCTGCTTCATATAAATTAGTTGTATTAATTACCCCACCAACAATATTCCCATTTTCAACTTTATACCAACTATACTTAGAATGAGTATTCTTTGAATTTAAATTGATTTTTTCGCCAATACAAACAGTACTTCTTCTTGGTTTTAATATTTCGGCTATTGGGTTAGGATTAAATACTACATCATAAACTGCAATTGTTGAACAATCAAATTCATTTGTAACTTTCACAGTATAGTTACCCGTTTTGGTTACAAATATGGATTTTGTTGTTTCTCCATTAGACCACAAATAAATATCATAGTCTTTATCTACCGATAATATTACTGTATCACCCTCACAAATTCCCTTTGGATTTGATTGACTAATTGTAAGACTATAATTTGGCTTAGGATTTACTTTTACTGGATATGTGATAATTATTCCAGTATCACAAGGATTATTAAAGCTATACGAAATTAACTCTTCACCACTTGTTTGATTTGTATTTGAATTAGAACAAGTAAACCACCTGTGATTATTATAAATACTATCAACTCTAACTGTTATAGTCTCGCCTTCACAAAAATTTACAGTGTCTTTTGTTATATATTTAGAATTTGTAAAAGCAGTTTGGGTACGAAATATTCCATTACCAACAACCCAGCCAGTTGTATCATTGACAAAATAAATATCGTCTAAATCTCCAAACAAACCACAATCAATTACATTCCAGCTTTTTCCTGCATCACAAGTATAATAAACACCTTTTTTAAAGCCAGCAGCCCAGCCAGTAGTCTCATTTATCAAAAAAGAACCAAACATTGGACCTTTAACCTTAGTATAATTTGACCAGTTTTGACCATTGTTTACACTAAATCTCATACCAGCTGAC
This sequence comes from Kapaibacterium sp. (SeqCode), assembly GCA_041688685.1. Lineage (GTDB taxonomy): Bacteria > Bacteroidota > Ignavibacteria > Kapaibacteriales > UBA2268 > JBDNHS01. The sequence goes on along the minus strand of JBDNHS010000037.1, from coordinate 8,326 downwards.
GCATCATAAGTACCTTCACAACCTTCTGAAAATGGAATTAATGCTGAATTACCAAATATAGCAAGTTCTTCGTGCCAATCTTGAGCTCCAGTTCTTGATTTTATATACCAATTTTTGCCACCATCCAATGACTCCCATAATGTACCCGCACCAATTGCCCAGACTTTTCCACCTACTTCGAATATATGTGGGTCAGAGATTTTGCCACCGTTTGTTTTGTAAGAGCTTGCGTTCCAATTTACCCCACCGTCAGTAGTCAAATAAAAAATTTGAGTAGTACAATTACCACCAGCAACTATACCATAATTCTCATCGATAAATTGAAATCCCCAAAGTAAAGAAACAGGTAACTGCGGAGAAATATCTTTCCAAGTATTTCCGCCATCAGTAGATTTGAATATCCCACCATTATCAGAATCTCTGTTTTGATTTGGTCCACTGGCATATCCTACATTTTCATTTAGAAATTGAATTGTCTCTAATTGATATAAACCTCTATTAATTATTCTACCTTCCCAAGTATTACCAGCATCTGTGGTAAATAATACTTTACTATTAAATCCGCAAATCCAACCTAAGTTTGGGTTTTGTGGCAAAAAATATACATCTAAATAGAAATCTGGAACATTACCTGAAGGATCTGAAAATCCATTAGGAATTTGAACGCTTTCCCATCTATTTACTTTTTGAGCAAAAGTATTATTATAAATACTTATTATTATAATAAAAATTGATATTAAATTAATTATAGACTTTTTTTTCATTTTAATTTTTGCTTTCTTTAAATACATGTTTTTACTTATACTATTTTTAAATAAATTTACTATAATATATACGTTTTTAAAATAATAAATTTGTAAATCTTAAGTTTTTGTATATTTTTTTAGATTTTAATGTTAATAACATTCAATTTCTGCCTTAAATACCCATGTTGAAAAGAGTGGTTTAACAAAGTGTTTTCAACAATCTAAAAAATACATAATATTATTATGTAATATCTACATATTTAGTTTTTTTTTTAAAATTATTAGGATAAACTATTCATTCAATCTTTAATTATATAAAATACATAAATTTACCAACTTCAATTAAAAGTAATTTTTTTTATTATTTTCTTCTATTATATTGTTATTTCTATGTTTGACGAAATTTATAACTTGTATTCTTGTTTTGGTTTTAACTCATTAATAATACAACTACTTGTAAAAAACTAATTATTTTTTTATTTGTTGAAAATTAAAAAACTTGATTTTTTCACATAAAATTTATAAATTATATCTGTTAATAATTAATGTTTTGAAATAGAATTGTTAAAAATGTCAACTTTGAAATTAATTATTAACAACACGAAAGCTTTAATTTTATTTTAAATATATTTAAAATATCATTATATTCTTCTATTCATAGTAACAATTATTCTATATAGTTTGTTACATAAATGAATAAAATACTTTAAAGTTGTTAAAAAGTTTGATTGTTTCACACACATATATATAATAAATAAGATGAATAGTACAGATTTATTCCAAACATTGAACAAAATTCAAAATATAGATGAAAATAATAAACAATTAAATAAAGCAGATAAAAACAAAGAAGTATTAGCCAATTATCCTAATTATGAGATTGCTAATAAACTTTGGAAAGATTGCCTAAACATAATAAATGATAATGTATCGCCACAAGTATATAAAACTTGGTTTGGGTCACTTAAAGCATTAAACTGGGAAAGTGACAAGCTAACTTTGCAAGTCCCTTCACAATTCTTTTATGAATGGCTTGAAGAACATTATTACAATTTATTGAAAACTGTTACTAAAAGTATTTTGGGGGACAATTCAAAATTACTTTATGAAGTAGTAATCGAAAAAAATGACGAAGATTCTTTAGAAAGTAGAACTATTAAAATGCCTGCTTTTCAAACTCCACCAAAAACTAAATTTGTTGAAAGTAACGAAGTGTTTATAACAAACTTAAATCCAAAATACACGTTGGATAATTTTGTTGTAGGAGATAGTAATCAGTTGGCATATTCTGCTGCAAAAGCAGTGAGCAAAAACCCTGGTGGCACTAATTTTAATCCATTATTTATTTATTCAAACCCTGGCTTGGGTAAATCTCACTTAGTGCAAGCTATTGGTAATTATATTATCAACCAAAACCCAAGTGCAAAAGTTTTATTTCTAAATAGTGAAAAATTCTATTCTGATTTTGTTTCGCATATACAAAACAATAATCAAATCGGATTTTTGGAAATGTACCGAAAAGTTGATGTATTAATTATTGATGATATACAATTTTTGTCAGGTAAAATCAAAACTTTGGATTATTTTTTCCATTTATTTAATTCTTTACACCAAATTCGTAAGCAAATAATTATTACATCTGACAAATCTCCAAAAGACTTAACTGGTATTGATGAAAGATTAATATCAAGATTTGCTTGGGGACTTACCGTTGATATTCAAAAGCCAGATTTTGAAACAAAAATTGCGATTTTGAAAAGAAAAAGTCAAGATGATGGTTTGGAAATTCCACAAGATATTTTGGAATATATCGCTGAAAATATAAATACTTCTGTCAGAGAATTAGAAGGGACATTGATTAGACTTATCGCAGGGGTTACATTAGATAGAAAAGAGCTGAATATCAACTTAGCAAAAGAAGTGGTTATGGGCTTTAATAAAGTGGAGCCAAAAGCTTTGACATTAGACTTTATCAAAACAATTGTTTCTGACTTTTACAAAATTCCTATTGATTTGGTTGAATCTCCGACACGTAAGCAAGAAGTTGCTTTGGCAAGACAAATGTCAATGTATCTAACCAAAAAATTCACCAAATTATCTCTAAAAGCAATTGGTAGCGGTTTTGGTAACAGAGACCACTCCACTGTATTGCATTCTTGCACTACAATAGAAAATTATTTGGATACAGACAAAAAAGTTAATGCTGAGTATCAAGACTTAGTTAATTTTATCAAAAAGAACTCTATAATTAATTAAAACAAACTCAACAAATATTATTCCCAAAAAAAAGGCTATCATTTTATTGATAGCCTTTTTTATATTATATTCTTACCTTATGTTATTTATCTGCTTCGCCCATAATTGGGTCTAATGAACCAATTACAGCAACTACGTCAGAAAGCATTGAGCCCTCTATCATCGGAGCCAAAGCTTGTAAATTAGATGCAGATGGGGAGCGGATTTTTAATTTCCAAGGCTTTCCTGTTCCATCAGAAACTATAAAAAATCCTAATTCTCCTTTTGGAGATTCAATCGCAGTATAAGTTTCGCCTATTTCAGGCATTGCACCGAAGTTAATCAACATAAAGTCGTTGATCAACTCTTCCATTTTTGTGTAAATTTCAGACTTTTTAGGTAAAACGAATTTTGGATTGTTTGCAATGATTGGACCGGCTGGCATTTTATCCAAAATTTGGTTTATCATTTTTAAACTTTCTTTCATTTCTTGTACTCTAACCATATACCTTGCCCAGCAATCACCTTCGGAATATGTAATTACATCAAAATCTAATTGGTCGTAAATAAGGTATGGATGGTCTTTTCTGATATCATTTGATATACCAACACCTCTTAATACAGGTCCTGTAAGACCAAGACTCATAGCAACTTCTTTTGAAATCACACCGATGCCTGCCAATCTATCGACGAAAATTCTATTTCTATGTACCAGTTTTTCGAAGTAGGCTAATTCTTTTGGTAATTCTGAAGCCCATTTTCTAATTTGTGCAATAGTTTCATCATCAATGTCGTTTGCTACTCCACCAATTCTTGTGTAACTTGTAGTAAATCTTGCGCCACAGATATTTTCAAAAATATCATATAACTTTTCTCTTTCTGTGAATGTCCATAACAACAATGTCATTGCTCCAACATCCATACAAGTAGCACCCATTGCCATTAGATGAGAAGAAATACGTGCTAATTCTGCAACTAATGTTCTTATCCACATTGCTCTTTCTGGTATACCAATACCCATTGAATTTTCAATTGCAAGAGCACTTGCAACGTTATTACTCATCGGTGCCAGGTAATCTAATCTATCTGTATGTGGAATAAATTCATGATAATTTATGTTTTCAGCAGTCTTTTCGTAACCTCTATGCAAGTATCCCAACTCAGGAACACATTTTATAATATTTTCGCCGTCCAGCCTTAGCAACACTCTTAATACTCCGTGAGTAGCAGGGTGTTGTGGTCCCATATTCAAGACCATATCATTGTCCAAAGGGTCATCGAATAATACGGAAGTGTCTTTGTCCAACAATTCTGCATAAATCTTTCTTTGTCTCAAATGATTTAATTTTTCTATTTCATTAGTATATTTTAAGTTCATATTAATACCAAATATTTTCGGGTTTTAGATTGTTATCTTGAAATTATAAATCTTTTTTAAACTTTAGTTCAAACTTATTTAACAAATGAAAAACTTATTAATTTTTATTTGCTAATATAACTAACACAAATTACAAAAAAAAAGCATAACTATTTATAACTTTTTATCTATTAATTTTTGTAATTTGATTTAGCAAATACTACAAAAAGTAATATTATTCTTGTTGAGTGCTATTATTGACAAATAATCCTTCAGAAATCATTGTATTATAGGTATCTTCATCTAATATTTCATAAATTTTATTATACAAAGTATCTTGTGATAGTGGCTTTGTCAAAAATCCAGCTGCACCAGACAAAAAAGTTGATTTTATAATAGTTTTGTTAAGATTACCAGAAATTATTACTACTGGTATATCAGTGATTAATTCAGTTCTTTTGAGGAATTTTAATAATGTATCACCTGGAACTTCTGGTATCAATATATCTAAAAATATTGCAAGTGGTTTGTGATGAATTGCTTCATTCAATCCTTGAAAAGCATTAGAAGCAGAAATGGTTGTAAATCCCCATTGACCAAGGTATTGTTTAAATAGTCTAACTATCCATTTGTCATCGTCAATCACCAAAATTTTATACTTACCATCATTAACTGAACTTTTATAAAGAGTATTGTCCAAAACAGATTTTGATTTTTTTTTCTTATCAACTAATTTAGTTTCATTTAAATTCTTTTTATTATCATTTTTACTTTCAATAATGTCTTTTTCTATTACTACTATTTCCTCATCTTCGTCTGTGTCTAAATAGAATTCAATAGAATCATCAAATTCAGATGTTTCGTTATTAATATCAATTAAATCTTGATTTTGTTTAGATAAGCTTTTATCTTCTAAATTGTCGGTCATAAATCTTTGTTAATAAGTAGTAAAAAAAAAAATGAAAAAATTCTAAATTTAATTTTAAATAAATAATCAATCACAAAAACGATTTTGAAAAAGTATTTAATAATTAAGTTTACACTTAATATCAAAACGATTTTATTTTTAATAATTGTGTCTTTTAGATTATTATTATTTATAAAATTAAGATATTTACTTTTATAATTCGTTAATTAAATTAAAAATATTTATTAAAAATGTATTAAATTAAAAAACACTTGAAAATTGTAAATTAAATCATTTATTTGAATATATTTTAATAATATTTAATATTTGACATAATTATTGATTGATTCTGTTAAGATAATTTAAGTCAAAAATTTACTTTAAATCACACTAAAAAGAAATATATCAGCGATATAAATAAAAATATAGATAAAAATGAAAATTTAGAACCAAATGATTCGGATTTGAACATAAACTCTAATTCTGATTCTGATTCTACTTCTGATTCCTACACCGAATTGGAAAAAATAGATATTTTGGATAGTGAGAAAGAAATCAAACCAATATCTTCCAAAAAATCAAATTGGTTTTTTAGAACTGTTAAATATACCTTTATTTTGTTTTTTATTATCTTTGGTCTTGGCATTATAACTTTAAATTTGCCATTCACAAGAAAGATTATATTAAAAACTGGATTAGAATACTTAAATGATTATTTATTAGCTAAAATTAGTATTAGCGATATTAGATTCAAAAATTATAATCATATATCAATAGACGATATATTAATTATTACCAATAAAGATAATAAATTTGACACTTTGGCTAAAGTTTCTAACTTAGAGTTGAAATTTAAGTTCTTCAAATTATTCAACAATGAAATAATAATTGATAATTTAAAATTTACTAATTCAGATATTAATTTAATAAAATATCATACAGATAGTAGTTGGAATTTCAGTTATATTGTTCCTCCGAGCCAAGATACAACCATAACTCCATTACCTAATTTGATAATTAATGCTATAAGATTTGAGTTTATCAATAGTAGTCTTAAATTAACTGACTATACTGTAGATAAACAGAAAAAACATCTTGATTTATCAAATATGGACTTACATAAATTGAATTTTGATATAAGTGTTTTTGTTGATTTACAAAGGAGTTATTATAATGCAAATATCCATAGTTTGAGTTTAATAGATAATAAATCTAATTTTACAATAGATGATTTAAAGTTAAATGCTTTTTTGTCTCCAAGTAGATTAACTTTAAAGAATATAAATATCATAACTGATAAAAGTAATATAGTAGGAAAAGTTTTGCTCAATAATTTTGATATCTTCGGTACTGACACCAATAAAACTCTTGACAAATCTATATTAATTTCAAATCTAAAAACAGAGAACTTTTATCCAATTGAATTTTTTGATATTTTGGATTTAGATGTTCAAATTGGCGGCAAAGTTGATTTTGATATTGATGTCAAAGGTCTGTTAAACGACTTAGAAATCAAAAAATTCAGAATTACATCTATTGAATCCACTTTAGACTTAAAAGGTAGATTAAAAGATTTATTGACTGGAAATGTTCAATATGAATTAACTTCAAATGAAAGCGATATATACAGCAACGACATATATAATATTGTTAAATATATTCCAAGAGAAGATATTCCGAAATTTAATCATATTGATATTAAATACCTATATGTCAAAGGTGATACCAAAAAAGTTAAAACTATATTTGATTTTGATACAAAACAAGGTAAAGCAAAAGGTGAGTTTGATATTGGATTTGAGGATTTAAAATATAATTGTGATATTAAATTTGAAAAACTTAACCTAAGTGAATTTTTTAATAATAATTTACTGATAAGTGATTTGTCAGGTAGTATTAAAGCTGATGGGAAAAAATTTGACCCCAAAAAATTGAATGTTGATTTGCAACTTAATCTAAATAATAGCCGTTATCTAAAATATGACATTGGTTTTTTGGATTTGTCGATGAAAGCAGATGGCAAAGGAAATATAAAAGTAGAAAAGTTAAATTTCTCAAGTAAAGTGTTACAAAAGAATAGCTTTCATAGTGACTCTACAATTTCAAAGGATACTCTTAATATACTTAATCATAATAAATTATTAACTCAAACTAATAATTCGATTCAAAATAATCAAAATTTATCTAATCTTGATAATTCACAGAAGATTGAATTAAAATTAGTTGGCGATTTTTATTTTGGTACAAACTCTATTGATTACAACTTTGATTTAAATTTAAATAACTTTAATCTCGCTAAATATCTTGATAAAACTGCACTACCAATTGCTGTTACTTCCAAATTTGAAATAAAGGGTCAAAACTTTGATTTAGATAATATGATTTTGTCCGTTAATAATCAAACAGAATTGATAGATTTTGGAGATAGAGCATTCATTCCTTTTGATTTTAAATTAAATATGAATAATCAATCATCAATCAAAATACTTGATTTTAATTCTGATTTTTTTGATATTAATTTAAAAGGGAATTATAAATTAATTCCATTAGTAGATTTTATTGCCTTGCAAAATGATGTAATCGCTAATTTTGTGAATGAAAAAATAAATACACTTACACCCAAATTAGACACCTCAATAAATTTAGCTACTTATGAAATTAAACCTATCCAAAAATATGAAAATATTAACTGCGATATGATTATTAAAGGTAAAGATATGTCAATTATATCTGCCTTTATTCCTGGTTATTATTTTGATACTAAGTTCGATATTAACTTAAACATCAATTCGCTGAATACCAAAAGTAGCATTGATATCAATAAATTTACTTTTAGTAATTTTTATCTGTCTGATAATAAATTCAAATTAAAATTTGATACTTTAGATGTGTTACTTAATTTCTCGACCAATATTATCAATGAAATACCGGAATTGAAATCTATAAATTTTAATTCCAAAAGTCAAAGTCCTGTGATTTTTGATAATAATGAGTTTGAAATTAAAAATCTCAATCTATTATTCAATAATAATAATTTGAAATTCGAGAATAATATAGTTGTAAATAATTTCTTTAAAATTA
>JBDNHS010000291.1:0-10802 GCA_041688685.1 Kapaibacterium sp. (SeqCode) | reverse complement strand
TTTAGCATATAAATATACTATGTTAGCATTTTTTGTTGGTATGCTTTTCACATACTTAATTGACAAATTAATACCAAGTTACAAAAATCCATACAAAGGACATTTAGCTCAAGAAATTGATGAAGTGCCGGATAATACTTTTTTGTATAGAATTGGGGTATTTACTGCCATTGCAATAACTATTCACAACTTTCCAGAAGGTATGGTAACCTTTGCGGGTTATCTCGCTGACCCAAAAATGGGTATTACCCTAACTATCGCTATTGCTCTGCATAATATACCCGAAGGTATAGCAGTTGCAATACCAATATATTACTCTACTGGAAGTAAAAAGAAAGCATTTTGGTTCTCATTTTTATCTGGCTTATCAGAACCCTTAGGAGCAATTTTTTCTTATTATATATTAGGACAATTTAATTCTGAGGCAACACTTGGATTTTTGTTTGCTGGTGTGGGTGGAGTTATGGTTTACATTTCACTCGAAGAGTTAATTCCAACATCAAGAATTTATGATAAAAGTAACTTGTCGTTAATTGGATTATTTAGTGGAATGTTAGTGGTAGCAATAAGTTTAGTATTTATCAATTAATTATATCTTTGACTTTTATAATTAGACTTTTATCATTAGACTTTTATAATTAGACTTTTAAAGACAGCCACTTCATAAAATCTATATAATCAAATCCCCTATTATTTTCATTATCCTTCTTATATTCATTCAAATCTATTATTATATATTGTATTTTTAATTCATCCGAAACATTTTCTATTAATTTAATTAAATTCAAATCAGTTTTAGGATTTTCAGTAAAATATACAATTACTTCTGCTTTACTGATATTCAAATCAAATCTCACTTTTTCATAATATGAACTTGAATAAATATTCGAATTAATTGAAGTATTTATATTATTTATTGTATTTTTAACTGTATCCTTAATTACTTTTAGCGAGTTTGGCTTGGAATTATTAAATTGATTAATTTCATTATTCTGTTTAATTTTGTTTACTAATTTACTTTTATTGTTATCTGTACTTGACTCCACTTCTATTTCGTATTTTGAGAATTTAACACCCAAATTACTCAAATAATAATCTGCCTTTCCATTAATTGATAATATTAAGCTTCTATTATAATTTGATTTTAACAAGTATGTTTTTCTCAATTTTGAATATTTATCTACTTCTTTTAATAACAAATTTAATCTTTTTTTAATTAACTCTGAATTTTTTAGAATTGAGTTATTTGCTACAGAATCCAAACTACTTATTTTTATACTTAATGAATCAATTATATTTATTGTTGCATTAATACTCAACCAATAATTAGGATTAATATTATCATTTTGAGATTTATTTACATCTAAAGATTTAACAACTTTAGGATTTTTTATATCTTTTTTTGTATTTACATTATTTAGTGAATCAATCTTTTTTGGAGATTGACTAATTGCTTTTTTGGTGTTTATAATTACATTTTTTTTATCTAAAAATTCACTTAAATTAATTAGATAATCATTATTAATCTCATTTTTGCTTTCATTCTTGTTTGCAACAAAATCAAATTTATCTTTATTGAATATAAAAATCGCATCTTTATTTGGAAGTAAATTTGGGTTTGTGGGAATTATTGGAGTAAAAAGTATATCTTTATTTATATTTAATATATTTACACTATTTTTTATGCCATACATTTTATTTAACAAATATTCAGAATATTCATTTGTAACAAATATAGTTTCTATCGCATTGAGTCTATAAGTGGTAATGGTGGTAATAGTAGTAATAGTGAGAACAAAGAACAAATAGACTATTTTTTTTGATATACTTGAATTAATTATCATAAAGATTTTAATCATTTGATTTGATAAAATAAAAAAAGGGAGTAAAACTCCCTTATCGTATATTTTTTAATTATGAGTAGTTAAATTTTAATAATTTAATTAAATTACTTCGTTTAACTTACTTCATTGTAGGCATATTCTGAACACCAGATAAATCTGACTTGAAATACTCTTGTTTAGGCATTGGAGAAACGTCTTTTCCTAAATTGGCTATAACTGGTCTGTAATCTCTTGCTACTTTGTCTTGAATAGTCATTATGGCTTTGATTACAGCCTCAGGTCTTGGTGGGCAACCAGAAACGTAGGCGTCAACAGGCAAAAATGTGTCAATACCTTGAACAACAGAATAACTTCTAAACATACCACCAGTAGAAGCACATACACCCATAGAGATTACCCATTTGGGTTCAGGCATTTGGTCATAAATTTTACGAACTACCCAAGCCATTTTGAAAGTTACCGTACCAGCAACTAATAATATATCGCATTGTCTCGGAGTCATTCTCATTACCTCTGAGCCAAAGCGAGCAACATCATGTCTTGAAGCACCCATTGCCATTAATTCAATCCCGCAACAAGAAATACCCAATGGCATTGGCCATAAAGCATTTTTTTGTCCCCATTTAATAATTTCGTTTATACTTGTTGTGAAAAAACCATCTCTTTCCATTGATTCTTCGAATCCTAATCCCATTTTATACCACCTTTTTTGATTTCATAATAAAGACCAATTAAAAGAATTACAATAAATATAGACATCGCTATAAATGATTGCATTCCAAGTTGCCTTAATGTAACAGCCCAAGGGTACATAAACACAACCTCAATATCAAAAACTATAAAACTCATGGCTACAAGATAAAATTTTACTGAAAATCTTTCTCTGGCAGTACCAATTGGCACCATACCGCTTTCGTAAGTTGTTTGTTTTTCTTTGGTTGTTCTTCTAGCACCCAAAAACTCTGAAAAAGTTATGAATTGAACACCAACTACCAAACCTACAAATATAATAACAAAAACCGGTAAATATTCTAATATTGTCATAGTTTTATTCTTTTGAAACTTTAATGAAAATAATTTTCATTGTTTTTTGAGTGAATTTTTAAATTATTATTATTAATGTAAAAATTAAAAAAAGAAAAAATGAAATTATCTATTATGCAATTTATATATATTTTTCTATATTTCAAATAACTTATAGTTAGATTTGAACAATAAACATCAAATATATTAAAAAGTTACAATTAAATGTACTTAAAACTCAATATTTATTAAAATAAATAAGTCTAAGTTTTTTTTAAAATTTGCCAGAGTTAATTATCTGCATTGACCTTTCTAAATTATTGGTAATATAAATGTCGATAGCTTTATTAAATTTCTCTTGATTTTCTTTAATGATTTTGGTTTCTTCATCATCAAATTTACCGAGGACGTAATCGACTAATTCCCCACTACCGAAATTCTTGCCTATACCAATACGAAATTTTGCAAATTCATTATTATTTAGTTCTGCAAGCACACTTTTTATTCCATTATGCCCGCCGTCACTACTTTTATTTTTTAAATGGAATTTTCCTAATTCGAAATTATACTCATCAAGTAAAAGCACACAGTTATTTGGCTTAAGATTATAATTAATCATTATTTGTTTAACAGCTTTTCCAGAGTCATTCATATATGTATATGGAAAAACAAAAATAACTTCTTTATTTCTTACCTTAGCAATAGAATATTTGTATAAATTTTTATAACTCTTTAATTCATTTGCTTTTATTTTTTCTAAATATTTCTCTAAAAATATCCAACCTACATTGTGTCTTGTATTTTGGTATTGCTCACCATAATTTCCAAGACCTATAATTGCCAAATCCATAAATTGATTATTACTTTATTAAAATACTTTATTAAATTACTATATTGAACTTACAATAAATAAAACTTAAATATAAATAAAACACAAATAGTTATGGTCTTATTAATTCACATTCCCAAGTAAGATTAACACCTGCATTTTTCATCAATATCGAAACGTTACAGTATTTTTCTTGAGATAATTCGATTGCTCTGATTAATTCAGTTTCCTTTGCATCACTACTTGTCAAAGTATATTTTACTCTAATGTTAGTGAATATTTTCGGATAGTCTTCTCTTCTATCAGAATCCAAATCTACCACCAAATCAATGATATCTCTTTTTGCTTTTTTAAAATTGAAATAATATCTAATGCAGAACAAGAGCCAACTGCTTGTAGCAATATTTCCATTGGAGTGGGAGCTGTTTGTTCGTATTCACCACTATTATTATCAAAATACGTTTTCATTCCTAGAGAATTAGTACCCTCTAATCTATTATTTTCAATGAATCTAACTGTACTTTTCATATTATTTATCTTTTTGTATTAATATTGACCCAAATCTATTAATATTCTATCTGCTAACTATTGTGTCAATTAGTATTCAATCAATTAATATTCTGGTTGACTATAAAATTGTTTTAATATCGAATTATCAGACGAATTAGAGCTTGAATTATGTGAACTGCCTTTCAAATAGTCATTATGATTAGAGTAATTATTAGAATTATTGTTAGAATTTAAGAACATATTCTCAATATATTTACCAATTAAATCAAACTCTACATTAATTGAATCACCTTCTTTAATTTTTCCAATAGTAGTAACATCCCACGTATGAGGTATTATTGCAACTGTAAAAACATTATCTTTGATTTTTGCTACAGTCAGACTGATCCCATTTAGACAAACCAAACCAACAGGAATTATCCATTTTCTGTATTTCGAATCAAATTTGACACTAACCAAATAACTGTTAGACTCTTTTTTGATTTTTTTGACTACACCAGTAGTGTCTATATGCCCTTGTACGATATGTCCGCCTAATCTATCTGATAATCTTACTGCCCTTTCCAAATTAACATATTGACCAATTTTGAGACTTGCAAAATTAGTTTTTTGGATAGTCTCATCAATTGCCTGTACAACAAATACATTTTTATTTATTTTGACGACAGTTTGACATACACCTTCGATAGCAACAGAATCATCAACCTTTAAATCATCAAAAATCAATTTTCCTTTGACTTCTATTCTTTTCCCTTTGCCTTCATTGGTGATACTTGTTATCGTGCCAACTTCTTCGATTAAACCTGTAAACATATATTCTGTTGATAAATTTTATAAAACAACCAAAGCTAAATAAATCGTTAAATTATAAATCATAAAAGATGAAATAGCAATTATTAATAAAGACGAAAACCATATAATAAATTTCCAAATTTGATGCTTTTCGAATAATGAGAATAAAACAAATAAAATTATCATAAAAAGATAAAAGACAAGTTGTATTATTTCAAATCCATAAAACACTTTATATTTTTTTGTTTTATTTATTGATTTTTTGTTTTTAATAAAATCAAAATTATAAATTTTAATAGGATCTGAAGGTAAATTAAAATTTATAGCATTAATTAATGTATCAGAATAATTATTTGTATTATTGTCATTTAGGTAAATAAATAAATTCTATCGTAAACTGCTTCATTTTTTTGGTCCAAAAACACATAATATTTATTATTGGTTTTGGGATGAACCTTAATTATTGGAGAAAATCTAAAATTATTGTTATCATAAAAAGGCACCCATTTTTTGGCTTTTTTGTCATATAAATTTACCAAATAATTGATTTCATACTTTTCGTCATTCACTATATTAAATCTTTGGTCATATATATCAAATTTATTAGTGATAATATCATTATAAAAGTTAAGTGATAATGAGGAAATTAAATGTATAAATAAAATTAATATTGGAGAAAACAATACAAGAAAATTCTTTTTTTTATTATTTTTTCCAAAACTTTTGATTTTCTTTTTAAAGTATTTTTGTAAATAATAAGAGTTTATTATCAAAAAATACACAATTAAAATCAAGTATATATATAATTTTATTTCAAACATCTAAAGTTTAAATTAATCTTGATCAATAATTAAATTCAAATATAACTTTATTTCTGTAAACTCATTAATTTGTGAATTTATTTCCATTCTTCCATCATACAACATTAGTATTGCATTTACAATTGCCAACCCCAAACCACTTCCTTGTTGTTCATTTTCATTCCTATCAAATTGTTTGAATGCACTTACTTGTTGGATATTTTCTTCACTAATACCAATTCCATTATCTTTTATTAAAATCAATAATTGATTATTTTCTTTAATAGATTTGACTAAAACTTTTGAATTACACTCTGAAAATTTATAACAATTGTCAGCAAGAAGTTCGATAATTTTTACAAAATGTTCATCAAAAATTAACAAATCAGCATCAACAAGGTCAAATTCAATATCGTCATTTCTTTTGTATTCATTAGTAAAATAAAAGAATACATCTTTTATTAACATTTCGGAATACAACGTTTTTTTGGAAGTATATTTAGACTTCTCAAATTCATTTGCAATTAAATATTCAATTTTAGATAGAAACAAGAAGTTTTCAAACATTCTTTGTAATCTTTTCGAATCAGCAAATATGTCTTGTAACATTTCAGAGGTTCTATCTTTTGATACTGTCTCTATATTTTTGATTAAGTAATCGCTATATCCCAAAATAGTATTTAGTGGAGTTCTGATTTCGTGAGGTATAGTATTATAAAGGCTTTGTTTGAGATTATCGTACCTTTTGTTGATTTTTAATAGATTTTTTTCTTGTTTTTTTAGTCTTGAATTTACAGCATTGATTAAATCTTTTATGTCAAAAGGCTTAGTAATATAATCATCAGCTCCAATATTCATACCAAATCTAATATCATCTTTGGAGGACTTGGCAGTTAAAAATAAGAAGGGAATCGAGCTAATTTCTTCGTCTTCACTAATTTTATTAAATATACTAATTCCATCTAATATCGGCATCATAATATCGGAGATAATTAAGTCCGGTTTTTTCTCTTTAATTATTTCTATAGCAGTATAGCCATTATCAGTATCAATAGTATTAAAATTATTTAATGATAATATTCTGACTATATCTTTCCTGATATTTGTCTCATCTTCAATTACTAAAATTAGTTGTTTCATAAACAGAATATAAATAAAGTGTTAAAATAATAAAATAAAATTGATTTAATTTTTAATAGTTAAGTATCAATTATCTAATCTGATTCGGTATTTCTATAAAAAATGTAGTTCCAACATTTAATTCTGAGACAAAATTAATATTACCATTTAATATTTTCAAAGATTGTTTTACTACAGACATACCGATACCAGTACCAGAAACATTTCCTACGTTGTTTGACCTATGAAATAAATCAAATATTTTTTCTTTGTCAATTTCTGGAATACCGATGCCGTAATCTTTGATTTCGAATAATATAAAATTATGTTCCAAATTTTGATACTTACTTTTTAAATTTATTTCAATTTTCGTATTTTTATCAGAATATTTGATGGCATTGGATATAATATTAATCAAAATCAATTTAATTAGCTTTTCATCATTAAAAAAAGTATTTTCATTGAGTTCGTAATTAGTAATTATTTCTTTGTTTATTTCCTCTGAAATTAAAATATCAGCGATTAATTGTTCTGTAAATTCAAACAGATTTATTTCTTTTACACTTATTTTATTAATGTCATTATCAGTTTTACCAATAAATATTACATTTTCAATTAAGTCAGTCATATAATCGACAGTTTTAATAATTCTTTTACGATAATCCTTTTTTTCTTCGTTTTCTAAACTTTCTTCATACTCGTCTAATAATTGAGTTGCAGATTTGATAAGAGTTAGAGGTGTCCTAAATTCATGTGAAACCATACTCACAAATTCAGATTTCATTTGACTTAACTCAATTTCTTTATCCAACATTCTTTTTGCTTCTTTTTCAGCAAGTTCTCTTTCAATTACTTCATTTTTTAGTTTTTCGACTAATATTTCTAAGTCTTTTGTTCTTTCTTTTACTTTATTTTCAAGTTTTTCGTTAATTTCTTTGAGAGCAGTCTCTGATTTTATTCTATCACTAATATCTACAAAACTGTCAATTATATATTTGCCACTTGTTAGAGTAAGCGAAGTAACTGAACGTAATATTGGAATTTTCTCATTAATTTTATTCTTAAGTGTTGATTCGAACGAAGTGCCAAATTCTGCAATATTATAATCTTCAAAATAAAATGAAATATTATGTTTAAGTATATTAATTTCAGTATCACCAATCAATAAACTCGCTTTTGGATTTACTCTCCATATTTGCCCATTCTCAATATTTGCTACAATTATTCCAGTATGGATTGAATCCAAAATGGCTTTAAGCTCTCTTTTATTTTGAGTCAAATCCATTGTTCTTGAGGCAACTTTTTGCTCTAATTCTGTTTTAATATTCTATAATTTCTGGTAAACATTAATTCTCTCCAAATTACTGGCAAATATATTACCCATTATAGCAGATAATTTTAATAATATATTGCTCAAATCGCCCGAATAATTTTTACCAGTTACTATTATTAACCCAATAATTCCCCAAGATACTACAAGTGGTATGATAATATGCTCTTTTTGGCTTTCTTCATAATTCTCATCCATAGTTACAATTACTTTACCTGTCTGTAAAGATGTACCCAAATATCCATTTTCTACTAAAAATTCAAAGTTAAGTATGGATTCTTCACTATATTCAGAAGGATTAGATGCCTTGTGCTCAAAATCATAGTTGTCTTCATTTATTAAAAATAAAGAAGTACAATAAACTGATGGGATTTTATTATACACATTAAGAACGTTTTTGGTAATATCGGAAATTCTTTCAGTTGTCTTAGGTGAAATAACATATTCTTCGACTGCATCAATGAACACGGTCAAATTCTTATTAGAAATATTTTCTATCTTTTTAGAAAAATTATTCATTATTAATTATAGAAATTGTTATAAATTAAACACATAAGGAATTCACCAATCTTTATTTATTTTCTTAATCATCTACTTACTTACCAATAACAAATTTACTGATTCTTGATATTCTCTAATTATTAAAGGCAAAGCTCTAGTAAAAAAATTTTGATGTAATTTAATAACTTCATAAATTTGGGGATTAATTGGGGGTACCATTTCATCACCCGTTTTACCCAATTCCAACATAGTTGCAACCACATTTGCTAAATGAACTGTGGAAATTAATTTATTTGGTTTACCATCTTTTACTCCCGTATATTGATTACTAATTACATCGATAAAGCTTTTGGGCAATTTCCATTTCTCTGCCAATAATTTACCAGCAAGAGTATGACTAATACCAAAAACTTGTTTTTCTACATCACGTAAATTTACATTATTTTCGTTAGAAAATCTAATTACTTTATTAAAATCATCAGGTAATGTTCTTAGAAATAACAATTTACCAATATCGTGAATAATACCAGCTACAAAGTACTCTTCTAAATTTTTTGCTCCAATGCTTTTACCAATATGTCTGGAAATAACCCCAACTGCAATCGAATGTTTCCACAAGTCAACTGGACTAATGAGTTTGGAATATTTTTCAATTTCGAGAATATCCATAATAGAAAGTGCTAAACAAAGGTTTTTGACTTCTTCAAAACCTATATAAACAACAGCTTGCGAAATAGACTCAATTCGACCACGAAAACCATAAATCGAGGAATTTGCAGTTTTTAGTATTTTGGAAGCAGAAGATTGGTCTTGTGATATTACATTAGCCACATCAGTAGCTGTAGAACGTGGGTTTGCCATCACATCTGATAAAGTAGAATAAATCGTAGGTAAAGTAGGAAATTCTTCAATTCCTTTGATAATTTTGCTTAATAATTTCAATTTAATTCACTTTACTTAATTTAATAATTTTATAAATTGCCATTTCGATTAAATCTTTCTCTAATAGATTTTTGGGTGCCCAACTCATTCTTTTTCTTAATCTTTCAATAGCAAAATATTTCTGCTCGGGAGTAATTTCATCATCTGTTTCATCGTTTTCAGATTTAATCATCAAACCAGTGATATTCCAAGTTTTGAATATTTTTATATGTTTTTCTACTAATTCTGCACCAAATGGCAACAAAGTTTGTCCGAATGTATTCACAATCGGTTCGGACAATACCATTCCATCGGTAATTTCATTTATTAAAACATATCTTGCCATCTAATTACATAGTCCTAAATTGAATACAAATTGAATATAAATTTTAAATTTTTTCTAAAAATTGTATTTCATTAATAAATTTAAGATTAGTTATATCATAATGAATAGGATTAATAGTTACATACCCATTTTCTAAAGCAACATCATCGAGTTCTAAATTATTATCTTGATTTTCAGAGTTTACAGCATATTCGCCACTAAACCAGAAATATTCCCTACCAAAAGGATCTTTTCTTTTTTCGTAAGCATCTCTCCAAACAGTTGAATTATGGCGAACAACTTTGTATCCTTTGACTAATTTCTCTTCAATGGCTGGAATGTTTACATTTAATAATGTACCTTCTGGTAATTTTATACTAGACATCTGCAAAACTAACTTTTGAGCTACCTTACCGGCAAAAGTCATATCAGCTTCATAACTGTGAGAGGCAAGAGATAATGCAATAGATGGAATACCAGATAACATTCCTTCGGTTGCAGCCGAAACTGTTCCAGAATATAATATATTAATTGCTGTGTTTTGTCCGTGATTTATCCCAGAAACTACTAAGTCTGGTTGTATTTCGACCAATTCAGCTATAGCCAACTTTACACAATCACTTGGAGTGCCATTGATTGAATAACCAAACATAACACCTTCTCTATGAAATGGAGTTACTCTTAGCGGGTCAGATATGGTCAATGAATGACCTACAGCACTTTGTTGTCTGTCAGGTGCAGCAACTATTACATCTGCAATTTGTTTGAGGGATTTGACTAAGGCAAATATACCTGGTGAGTCAATTCC